>JAMQPH010000310.1 GCA_023717605.1 Pyrinomonadaceae bacterium | reverse complement strand
CGCACATGGCTCGCCGGCAGCTCCAGAACTTTCGCAAGGGCGCGATGAACGTAGTGCGGCGTCTGCGTAGAACTCCAAAGCGTTAACTTGTTGTCTGTATCGAAATAAGCAACTGCGGCATGTTGCTCCATTGGCAGGTGTGTGTTGCCTTCGTAGAAGAAAGTGTCTTCGCGGACCAGATCGGCCTCCGCGAAGCCTTCTTCGACGTCGCCGAATTCCAACGAGACCTTCTTGTGGATATTGCCGCCATCTCCGTACTCGTGAATGCGCGGATCTTCGATTAGTAGCGCTTCGTCAATCGTCGAGATGGAGGGCAGAATCTCATATTCGACTTCAATGAGGTTCATTGCGTCGAAGGCGGTGTCTTCATCGATGGCCACAACGGCTGCAACCGGATCGCCAATAAAACGCACCTTGTCGATACAAAGCGCATGTTCATCCTGACTGACCGGAAGGATTCCATATGAGATGGGCAAGTCCTGGCCGGTAATAACCGCAAACACTCCCGGCGTCGCGAGTGCCTGGGAAGCATCGATTCGTTTTATCAGCGCATGGGGATGGTGACTGCGAAGGATCTTCGCGTAGATCATTCTGGGAAGCACGATATCGTCGGCAAACTTTGTCTGGCCCGTGCACTTTGCCCGGGCATCGACCTTGCGGAAGGGCTTGCCAACTACCCTTAGGGGCTCTTCATTTTTCCGATTGTTAGACATTCAATCCGTAAATAGAATCCTTCGGCAATTCCATCTCTTCACCGCGCATGCGGGCGGCGGCCAGTTCAACCGCTTCGTAGATTTTGATATAGCCGGTGCAGCGGCAGAGATTTCCGGAGAGCGCCTCCTTGATTTCCTCGCGATTTGGATCGGGATTCTTCTTCAGCAGCTCCTCAGCCACCAACAGAAAACCCGGGGAACAATAACCACACTGCGCCGCGCCCGTGTCCGCAAACGTTTCCTGCAGTGGATGAAGTTGCGCTCCATCAGCCATACCCTCGATGCTCTTGACATCACGATCCTCAGCATCGAGTCCAAGCATCAGGCAAGACAGAATTGCCCGGCCGTCGACCAACACCGTGCAGGTGCCACACTCGCCCAGTTCGCAACCGTGCTTTGTGCCCGTCAGACTTAAATCTTCGCGCAGCACCTCCAGCAGCGTCTTATGCGGAGCAAAGGCGACTTCGGTGGATTCACCATTCAGCGTGAACCTGATGTGTGCTTTCTGTTTGGTTGCCTCAGACATTAGCGTTATGGTGAATTGTCACAGAAGGGCGAGCAAAACAAAAGTGAGGAAAGACTCCCGCTGGTGCAGTTTGGCTTAGTGGACGATGCCACTCCAGTACAGAACCGCAAGCGGTAGCGACCGGATCCGACACGCAAGTCCAAATTGGATTTCGCTCTGTAACGTAAGTTGAATCTAGGATCCGGTCGCTACCGCTCGCGGTTCTGTACCGGCACATGCCGCTCAAGCCTTGGCTGAAGCACCATCCTTTTTCTTGGCGGTGTTGAGCGTCGTGTTGTCTATCAACCTCGTCTTACCGACGTAAGCAGCAACGGCAATCATCATTGGCCGCTCGTCAAGCCTGTCAAGCTTTTCCAGCGTTTCTCCATCCGTTATGCTCACGTAGTCCAAACGCACTCGGGGCTCGCCTTCAATCATGGTTCTTACAAGTTCCGTGAGTTTGGCGCCATTTCGTTCGCCCGATTTGTAACTCTCCTTAGCCTTTGCCAGAGCACGATGAATGACTGCAGCCGCTTGCTGCTCTTCGGGCTTCAAGTACAGATTGCGAGAAGACATGGCCAAGCCGGAATCCTCGCGCACGGTCGGCAGTACGATGATTTCTGATTCAAAAGCCAGGTCTCGAACGAGCCGCCGGATAATGATTGCCTGCTGTCCGTCCTTCTGGCCAAAGAATGCAAAATCAGGACGAATCACATTGAGAAGAATCGTAACGACGGTGGCAACCCCGCGAAAATGACCCGGACGTGCATTTCCCTCTAACTGAGCCGACAGCCCTTCGACATTCACATAGGTAGAAAAGCCCTTGGGATAAATCTCTTCGATCGGTGGTGCAAAGATAAAATCTACGTTGTAGTCGGTTAAGAGGGCGGTATCTTTGGTCAGGTCGCGCGGATAGTTTTCGAAGTCTTCCCCTGGGCCAAATTGAGCAGGGTTCACAAAAACAGAAACCACGACCACATCACACATCCGGCGTGCTTCTCGCACCAGGCTCAGGTGGCCTTCATGAAGTGCTCCCATCGTGGGCACAAGTCCGATGGTCCGGTCCTGATCGCGGCGGATTTTGCGCGCGACGGAACTCATGCGCTGACGACGATTGATAATCTCCATAGTTTTGGGGGAATTCAGGACTTCTTGATCTTTGAGTCCTTCAGTGGCGTGGGTAGGTTCAATTCTTCGGCTGCTTCCGCCGGCAGCGTATACGACTCGGCCTCTGATGGATAGCTGCCGTTTCGAACGTCGTCGGCATACCGGCTTACGGCGTCGGTGATGGTTTCATTCAAATTTGCGTATGGCCTGACGAAGCGCGCGAGTTTTCCAAATGACAGTCCCAGCATGTCGTGGAGGACCAGCACCTGAATGTCGCAGTGAACACCGGCCCCGATGCCGATGGTAGGAACGCTGACGCTCTCGGTGATGAGTTTGGCAATTTCGCGCGGCACCACCTCTAATACAATCGCGAAAGCCCCGGCTTCTTCCAGCGCCAGGGCATCGTCGAGCAGTTCGCGCGCCGCCTCGGCAGTTTTGCCTTGTACCCGATAGGCTCCCAGCTTGTTAATCGATTGCGGCGTTAGCCCGATGTGACCCATCACCGCGATCTCTTCGTCGACGAGACGTTTGATCAACGGAAGACGCTTGCGCCCCCCTTCAAGCTTGACCGCTTCGGCCCCACCTTCTTTCACCAGGCGTAGGGCGTTTTTCACGGCGTCATCGGCGCCGGTATGAAACGATCCGTAAGGCATGTCAGCCACCAGCAGCGCCCGCTGGACGGCACGGCGCACAGCCTTCAGGTGCGCCATTATTTCATCGAGAGTGACGGGGACCGTGTTCCCATAACCCAGTACGACATTACCCAGACTATCGCCCACCAGGACAATGTCTATGCCGGCTTCGTCGACGATGCGGGCAGTGGGGTAGTCGTAAGCGGTGAGACATACCAGGCGCTCTCCTCGTTTCTTGCTGGCTCGTAACGAAGGCGCACTAACTTTTTCCGGACGCTCAGGTTTGAGATACGGCATTGTTTTAACTCTCCGGCTACTGACCAAATAAATTGCCAATGACCCGGCAAATTCGGATTTGTTCGAGGGGTGCTATCAAGTGGGGCCATTATAACGGGAAAAACATGAAAAGGGGAAAACAGGGGAGCGGGGAAGGCGGCAGGAGGAGGAGGCAGACGGCGGGAGGGCCCATTTTCCATTAGTCATTTGACATTTTGACAAGTGAAACCTGTCAAATGACAAATGAAAGATGAATCCGTCCACCTGAATTCTCTTTGTGCCTTAAGGACGCCAGCGCTTAACCGATGAGTTGTCATCGACTTGTTCGAGCAGCTCACGAATCGTCTTATTGAGTGTCGGGTGCACGAGGCGAGGTGCAAGCTCAGCTAGCGGTGCTAGCACAAACTTCCGAAGATGAAAGCGAGGATGAGGTAGAGTGAGAAACTCAGTGTTCCGGGTATCGTCTCTGTAAAGAAGAAGATCAAGGTCAATTGTCCGCGGGGCCATCGGAGTTTCGCGCGTGCGGCCCAGCGCATACTCGACTCGAAGCAAACGGGCCATCATCTGTTCAGGTGGTGGCAGCGCATTGGAAGAGAGTTCGGCAACCATGTTGAGAAACGCCGGCTGGGGAAATGTCTCCACGGGTTGGGTTTCATAGACATTTGATAATCTCCTAATCTCCAGGCCGGCATCGAGCATGCCGCGAATTCCCAGAAGAAGATTGCCGGCCCGGTCACCCAGATTCGAACCCAGACTGACATAAACATTAGAAATAGCCTGGAATTCGCTCATCGCGGTTATTTGGTCTTAGGTCTTTGGTTTTTGTACTTTGTACTTAGTACTTTGTTCTTTGCTTTCAATTGTTAGATGCGGTTATTGATTCCGCACCGCTGCATTCTATACTTGCGAAGGCTCGAGCAAAGAACAAAGTACAAAGACCAAACCAAACCCTTGTCTCAACTAACCACATTACTCTGGCTGAAATGGAAATTGTTTCGGAATTCATTGAGGTCGTCCAAGGCGGTCGCGAATCGCGTAGCGTCCATTCTCGGAATACTGGCGGCGCTTGCTTTTGCGGGGGCGATCGCCCTGGCGTTGGGTTTAGCAGCTTTTGCTCTGACATCGCCGGCGATAATGGTTCACACCACTCCAAGTAGAACAAGGGGCGGTGGACTTCCGTCAGTCGAGTTCATCTTCTTCTCCATCTTCGCATTCTGCTACCTGATGTGGGCGACCTTGCCGCTCAGCATCGGCAGCAACAGACAGTTTGAGCCGGGACGGCTACTCATGTACCCGATTAGTCTGCGCAAACTTTTTGCCATCGACTTCGTCAGCGAGGTGACAAACCTTCAGTCCATCTTTGCCATTCCCGCGATCATTGCCATGGGCCTTGGCGCCGGTCTGGGAAGCGGAATGCTTGGACTCGCGCTGATTGCGACGATACCCGCAGTAGTCTTCGGAGTGGCGCTCTCGAAGTGGCTGTCCATCTCGCTTGGCTCACTGACTCGCCGCAGACGCACCCGGGGCGAAACGCTGTTGGCGTTGATTGGGGTCGTAGCCGGACTCGGTGGCGCGTTGGTTGGCCAGCTTGCACCCGCGTTGATCAGGCACGCCGAATCATTCAGAGGGCTACGTTGGACACCCCCGGGCGCCGTTGCCGCGGCACTAACCATCGGTTTACGCGAGGGCGCAGCTGCAGACTACTTGCTGGCAGTTGCTACGCTCACCAGCTATAGCCTGCTTCTCATCGCGACCACCTATTGGATTGCCCGACGTGCAGTGCTCGGCGGAGGAGGAAAGCGCCGAACCGCTGCCTCGACAAGGCTCGCAAAAACGGAAACCTACACTGGGTGGGAACTTCCTTTGGCATCGCCGCAGCTCTCGGCGGTCGTCGAGAAAGAGTTACGTTATGTAATGCGTAATGCACAGCTCCGTATGATGGTGTTAATGCCCTTGATACTGATAGTGATCAGACTGGTGAATACAAACCGTGGTGCCGAGATCACAGATGATTCGGGATCATTAGCATCCGGCTTCATGGTCTACGGCGAAGGCTTGCTCGCTAGCGGCGGCGTCTTGTATGTGTTCCTAATCCTCACCGGACTCTCATGCAACCAGTTCGCTTTCGAAGAGGGGGGTATGCGTTCGCTCATTCTGTCTCCGGTAGACCGCCGCACCATACTAATCGGTAAGAACATCGCCTTAACCATCGTGGCATTGCTCTTCTCAGCCGCGCTCCTGGTTATCAATTACCTGGTGTTTCGCGATCTCACACCACGCGCCCTCGCGTTCGTGACCCTTTGCTTCATTACGTTTGCCGCGACCATGTCTGTTATCGGCAACCGGCTATCGATTCGTTTTCCAAAACGGATGAAGTTTGGCAAACGCCTTAACGTGTCCGGCGTAACGGGACTGCTAATAATTCCTCTTGTTGTTTTGTTGGCGATACCGCCGCTAGTGGCCACTGCCGCTGGTTACTTCACCCAGAGCCTGGTTATCGAATATGTTACACTGGCCTTGTTCGCCACGCTGGCGGTTTGCTCTTATATGCTCTTGATCGATCTCCAGGGACGAGTGTTACAGCGGCGCGAAGTGGAAATACTCGAGGCAGTCCGCGAACCGACAGATGATTAGTGGAACAGACTTTAGTCTGTTATTTCTGGCAGCGATAGCCTCAATGGTTGATGATGCCCAACGTGGCTACACAGACTGAAGTCTATGCTACATAGACTATTCCAGTGATGCCGCCTTTGCGCAGGCATCCGGGCGGGCAAGGGTTTAGCGGCCCCGTCAATACACAAATGGCTCGCAGAAAATTTCGCAGCAACCAGCGGCACGAACCCGCTACCGAACGCTCCTTCCAGGAGTACATCCTTTCCACAACTGCGCCCCAGACTTCGAGAGTCGAACTGCTGCGGCTGGTGCGCGGCGGCGAAGATACCTTCCTCGAACTCAAAGTAAAACTCTCGAATCCGGAAAAGATTGCCCAGGGTATTGTTGCTCTAGCTAACACCGGCGGTGGAGTTATAGTCTTTGGCGTCAACGATCAGATGCGCGTGGAAGGCGTCGATGATGCCGAAGAGGTTCAGCAAGAGCTGGTACGCATCTGCCGCGAAGAGATTCATCCGCCCATCATCCCCTTTATCGACCGCATTGCCTTCGATAATGGCCGGCGCATTGTGGCTCTCGACGTGGAGGGAAAACGGCGACCCTATCGCACTCGTGATGGGCGGTTTTACCTCCGCATCGGTGCTGAGAAACGTGAGGCTACGCGCGAGGAGCTGGCCACGCTTTTGGACGACGCGCGACCACTGGGGTATGAGAACGTTGCTGTAATTGGCGCCGCGATCGAAGACATCGACGAGGCACATCTCTGGAGTTTCCTGCGTGAATTCAATGGAGACGCCTTTGACGAAGCAACCGCATCCGGTTATCCGACCGCTGAAGTTCTGCAACGCGATCTTCTGCTGGCTACGAACAACGGAGTCGAGGTTGTACCGACCATAGCCGGCCTGCTTCTCTTTGGGCACGACGAGAGAGTTAGCGAATTGCTGCCGCGCGCAGTAATCACGGCGACACGGTTCGCAGGCGATTCGGTACAAGCTGCGGTTGTCGAGCGCGTTAAACTCCGCGGCAATCTATCCACACTTTACGAATCATCTCTCCGTTTTATTGGTCGCTATTGTGATTTGTGGGATGCGCGTCCGCGAGTGTCCCGGCCAATTGAGGTTGAGGAGAGTCCTGTGCCGGCCCGCGCAAACTATAATCGGGGCGCTCTAAAGGAAGCAGTCACTAACATGCTGGTGCATCGGGATCTGGCTCTCAGGGATCAACCGACACGGCTCAACATTTTCGACCGTACTATTGAGTTGGTAAATCCCCGCCGGACACTCGGGTTCTCTCCCGTGGCGCTGAAAGCCATCCGCTATGGATTGCCGGAGCAGCTCAATCCTCAAATCTCTGCAGTTTTCTCCAGCCCTGCCTACGCGTTGGATGTGGTTAGTGGTGGGTTGCCAATGCTACTGCGTGAATCGCGCCTGTTTTCCGGAAAGCGAACCGAGACCTATGCTTTCAATGATGAGTTTCGTCTGCGGCTTCATGGAAGCTGAACATTTTTCATTTGTCATTTGACAGTTTTCATCGATCATTTTCTGATCTCATTGCGTGGAGAGGTGTGCCACTTTCTCGTTCTCGTTTGGCTGCGAGATGAAGAACGATCCACCAAATCACACTAACGAACACGAAGAAGAAGTCAACAAAATCCTCAATGACAAATGAAAACTGTCAAGTGAAAAATGGAAAATGACCCGACTGCCTCCTGAACTCACACGCTCTGCCCCGCGGCGAAACCGGAGGCCCAGGCCCACTGGAAGTTGTAGCCTCCGAGTTGACCGGTCACATCTACCACCTCGCCGATGAAGTAGAGCCCGGGTACGTTTCTTACTTCCATTGTTTGCGATGAAAGTTCTCCCGTCGCGACACCTCCCGCGGTCACTTCGGCTTTCTTGTAACCTTCAGTTCCAGAGGGAACAATCTCCCAGTGATTGAGCCCTTTGGCAATATTCGCGAGCTGAGCAGGTGGGAAACGCTTAAGTGGTTGTGATGGTGCGTTCAACGCGCACCACGCGTGGGCAAAGCGCCGCGGCAGAAACTGGCTTAGGAAATTTGCCAACTCCATCTCTCTGTTTTGCTGTTCACCCAGAAGCGTCCCGGCATCGTGCTCCGGTAACAGATTGATGGCGATTGCGGCGCCGGCCTGCCAGTAGGAAGATATTTGCAGAATCGCAGGTCCGCTCAACCCGCGGTGCGTGACCAGAAAATTTTCGCGAAACTGTTGGCCACGACAACTAACCAGGGCATCCACTGAAATTCCACTCAAACTGGTTAACCCGCCTTGCGTCTGATTCGATAGGGTCAAAGGAACGAGCGCCGGCCACGGCTCCTGAATCGCAAGACCAAACTGCCGAGCGAATCGGTAGCCAAAGTCGGTGGCACCGAGTGTGGGAATCGATAATCCGCCAGAAGCAACGACGAGGGATTGTGAGACCAAGCTGCCGGTATCAGTTTCAACTTCGAAATTCGCGTTCTTCTCTACCCTGCGCACGGCCGCTCCGCAGCGGATCTCGACACCCGCTGCTTCGCATTCGTTGAGCAGCATCTCGATTATTCGGCGTGAACCCTCATCGCAGAAGAGTTGTCCGAGCTTTTTCTCATGGTAGGGGATGCCGTGCTTCTCTACCAGTGCGATGAAATCCGAGGGCGTGTAACGAGCCAGTGCAGACTTGCAGAAGTGTGGATTGGCTGAGATGAAATTGTCAGGGCTGGTGTTGATGTTGGTGAAGTTGCAACGTCCCCCGCCTGAGATGGCGATTTTCTTGCCGATGCGTTCCGCGTGCTCGAGCACTACCACTCTCCGGCCACGCTTTCCAGCTTCAATCGCGCAAAGGAGACCTGCTGCTCCGCCGCCGATTACCACGACATCTTTCTTAAGCACGCCAAAGCTTAACATTGGAAGAGGAAACACCTGGTTTTCGGCGTTGTTTGCCACGTTCTAATTCTCATCGCAGTGATTGACTTTTTCCAATGCCTGAAGTAGAAGCGGCCTGACAATTCCAATCCAGCCCAGCTAAAGGAGCCTCCCATGAGTCGAATCTTCATTTCAACAGTGTGTCTGATCGCCGCTGTAACGCTGCTTTCATGTCAACCGACTGCGCCGTCCACGAATATTGCCGAGAGCAGGAGCGCCTCAACTCCGGACGAAGCCAAGAAAGCGCCTGCCACCGATCTGGCAGCACTTTCAAATCGTCTGGTTAACCAGGTTGCTGGAGTCAAAGAGGGCGATATTGTGCTGATCAACGGCGGCCTGCGTAATTTCGAACTGCTCGAGAACCTTCGTACTGATGTGCGGAAAGTCGGTGCATTTCCGCTGCTGACTCTCGACAGCGATCGCATCGGTAAGAAGTATTTCGAGGAGGTGCCGGAGAAATACGACTCGCAAGCTCCCGAACTCGATCTAAAGCTGGCCACCATCGCTACTGTGACAATCGGCGTGGATGCGAACGAGGCCGAAAGTCTGCTTTCGGGGGTTCCGCCGGCGCGTTTTGCCGCTATCGGTAAAGCGAATGAACCAGTGGCTGAACTGTTCCTAAAGCGCAATGTGCGGCAAGTCGCAGTAGGCAACGGACTCTATCCCACCGAGTGGCGCGCTAAGCGTTACGGCATGTCGGAGGAAGAATTGAGCAAAGCATTCTGGTCCGCAGTCAATACGGACTATTCGGCCTTGCAGTCCAGCGGCGAGAAGGTCAAATCAATGCTGGCGACGGGGAAGGAAGTGCACATTACAAATCCTAATGGCACGGATTTGAAGGTTAGAATCGAAGGCCGGCCATTCTTTGTCAGCGACGGCATTATCTCTGCAGAAGATGTAAAGAAGGGCGGCCCTGCTGTCTCTGTTTATCTCCCGGCAGGCGAAGTCTATTGCGCGCCGGTACCGGGGACCGCGGAGGGCAAAGTGGTCGTGAGCCGAGACTTTTACCAGGGCAAGGAGATCACTGATCTCACGCTCACCTTCGTCGCGGGAAAACTAACGGCAATGACCGGCTCAGGACCCGGTTTTGCGGAGTTTAAGGCTGCGTACGACGCTCAAGGTGAGGGCAAGGAGTCTTTTGCCTTCATAGACTTCGGAGTCAACCCAAGCTTCAGCGTTCCGGCAGCCAGCAATCTTGGCAATTGGATTCAGGCGGGCATGGTGACCGTGGGAACTGGAAATAACATGTGGGCGGGCGGAGACAATAAGATCTCTTACGGCATGACTAATTATCTGCCTGGCAGCACCGTCACTCTGGACGGCAAAACGATTATCGAGAAAGGAGTATTGAAGATCTAGTGAACGAAAGGTTTCCCGGAGCGGCGGGGCGAACCTGGGATGGGCAAAAGGGTTCGTCTCTTTCTCCCCTTCTCCCCGTCTCGTTTCCCTCAACCCTTCGGGGCGTTATAGACCGAACGTGCCTGAATGACAAACTCCTTGTCGTCATAGACGCCATCGCCGTTCACGTCCACGCTTACTTTGATCTTGTGCTGTTTGCCGTCGCGAATATCACCCGGATTGAATGCCAAACTATACTGACTACGCAGCAAGCCATTGATCGAATTCAAGATTCCGGGAATCTCGCCTTCAAACGTGTAGGGAAAATAAGCTCCACCCGTTTCTTTTGCGAAAGTCTTAAGTGTGTTGTCGGCCTGAAGCAGAGTCATCCTTCCAGGCATTCCTGTAAGGCCGTCGGTTGCCGGCAGCGAATCACCGTACTTCTTGTTGAAGAGGTTGGCGGTACCAATGATGTAGATTGGGATCCCGGCATTCTGCGCTATCTTGCGGGCGTCGCCATAATTGATCTTGCTAAACGTATCGATTCCCGAGCACACCAGAATCAACGCCCGCCTTCGTCCCTGGACCGTGACCAAGCCGGCATAGTCTGACTTTTCCGACTTGGAATCTTCCAACACAACTGAGTCACCGCGACCGCCGATTAGTACGAACTTCAACGCATCGAAAAGATTGCTCTCTCTGAACGCCGGCGAATTGCGCAACAACAAATTGATGACCTCATTGATTCGTCTGGGGTCGTTGGTGAAATCGGTTAATGGAGTCGGACGCATGTCGTAGGCGACCACCGAAACGTAGTCATCTGGTGGCTTAATAAACTGCGAAAGAAACATTGCGGTCGGGCGCAGCACCTCATAAGTTCCGGGATCAAACCCACCGCTACCGTAATAACCAAACATCTCCGACCACTTGCTGTACTCAAGAACCATGACCACCGTGATGGGGGCTTCAGGCGTAGAGAAGTTAGTTATGACCTGCGGACTTCCGTCAGAGAAGAGCGCGAAGTTTTCTTTCTTCAGCCCGGTTACTATCTGTCCGCTCTTCTTGTGGTAGACGACGGTATCGACATTAACGATTTGGGTGCTGATCGTCACCTTGTCAGCTTCCTGCGGTTTGCCGGTTAAGTCCGGCGGCAACGGCTCCTCCTGCTTTTCACCAGGTTGGGGAGTTTCACCAGGTCGTTTGTTCTTTTTTTGATTGGCAGCGGGAGGCTGGCGGCGCGATTGCGAAAACGCGAGTTGCGCAAACGATCCAAGGAGCAGCAAGGCAACCAACGTAACGGCGAATATCTGGCGGGAAGATTTAAAGTACTTCATAACCGTGATCCTTAACGAACGTCAAAAACCATCTACGAAATCAACACGAACCGATTCACCCGGCGGCAATCACGCTTGCCGCGACCTCATTCCCATGCGGGTCGAAACAACACATAGCCACCAAACACAAAGAAAACCGGCCTGAAGGGTCTGATGCCGACCAATAAACGGCGGGTTGCCGCTTTAGCGCGGCGAGCCACCTGCCTCCGCCTCGATTACGACATCATACGCTCCCGTGTTGTCCTTTAGATCTCCTTCGTTAACCCCCAGAAACAACACGCCGTCTCGCTGCGCGACAAAGTCTCGCCGGGTGCCAACCAGGATGAAATCGTCGTTGTCATCTCCAACCACAGCAATCAAGGCGCCTGTGGCTTCGTTGCGCATGAGTTTTTCATTGTCCGGAATAGTCGACAGGCCGATGGGGGTTGCGAACCTTCCCCTACCGAGAGAGACACGTCCTGACGAGCTAATGCGTAAGCGCTGTCCCTTGCGGACCACCAGACCGCTGTTGGTCCATCCGTTATTCGTGTTGTCGGCGCGAACAGCGACCTTGATTGTGAAGAACGCAGGTGATGCGCTCGGACTGGTTGTTCTCGGACTGCTTGTGGTTGTATCAGGCTGCGGGTTGGATCTCGGTGGTTGGGAGACCGGCTCTGGATTGGCGGAGCCTGTATCTTCAATCGCCGAAGAGCCAGCCGCAGCTGTAGTTGCTGAGTCAAACTCAATCGACTCGATGTCCTCAACATAGATTGACGTCCGGCTGCGCCGCCCCTTGGCGCCGGCCCCGATCATAATCGTAAACTGTTGATCTTTGAAGCCAACCACTTCTCCGCGAATGATGCTTCCATCCTTCAAGCGAATAGTATCGGCAACTATGGGGACAACCAGGGACAGGATAAGTGTAACTGCGCACGATGCGTAGGAAATCTTCTTCATCGTTTTTCTCCCAGCAAGCATTTCAATCAGGAGGTTTAGCAAGACTCGAATGCTTTTGCAAGCGGGAGAGGCTTGGTGTCGGCACATGCGATGCTCCAGGCGGATAAAAGGTTACCTGAAGCGCTGGTTGATGCCCGCTGAAATCGCTCAAACTGCAAGAAACTGCGGGGTTAACAATTCCCGTCCCCGCAATGGTATTATCCGCAACCAATTCCACCTAATTTCATTCAGCAGGAGAAGCAACCTAATGACGACCCAGAGAAATGCAGCAGCGGAAGCAGCTATGCCCGTGCCGCCTGAAGCCCAACTAATGCAGATCGTGGGAGGGTGTTTTCAATCGCAGGCCGTTTATGTCGCGGCCAAACTTGGTATTGCGGATTTGTTGAAAGCGCAGCCGTTACCAGTGGCTGAGTTAGCCCAAAAGACCGGTACACACGAGCGAGCGCTCTATCGCTTGCTCCGTTGTCTGGCTAGCTTGGGAGTTTTTAGGGAGACAGGTACGAGAGTTTTTGAGTTGACTCCCACTGCAGAGCTGCTGGCGTCCGACCACCCGGGCTCGATGCGCGACGCTGCGATTTTCATGGGAGAACCCTGGCACTGGTCGGTTTACAGCGACATGCTATACAGCGTTACCACAGGCAAAGTGGCCTGGGAGCGCGTGCACGGGAAGGAGGTGTTTCCTTATTTTCAGGAGCACCCCGAAGAGTACGAAGTCTTCAACCGGGCAATGACAAGTTTTTCCACAAATACGCTCCCCGCAATTGTCGAGGCCTATGATTTTACCGGGGTGAAGAAGCTGGCTGACATCGCAGGTGGACACGGTATGTTGCTCACCGGTTTTCTGAAGGCAAACCCTGATCTCAAAGGCTTGTTATTTGACTTGCCATTGGTGATTGATGGCGCTCCGGCATTGCTCGAGAAGGAAGGTGTGGCGGATCGGGTTGAACTGAAAACGGGTGACTTCTTTGAATCGGTTCCCCGCGGTGCTGATGCTTACATGATGAAGTTTATCATCCACGATTGGGACGATGAGCGGGCGCTCAAGATCTTGCGGAACATTCATCAGGTTTTACCTTCTGACGGCCGGCTGCTGCTGGTTGAAATGGTAGTTCCTGAAGGTAACGAGCCCCACTTCAGCAAGATCCAGGATCTCGAAATGCTCGTTTCACCTGGCGGAGTGGAGCGCACGCCGGACGAGTACCGCGATCTGTTAGCCGGAGCGGGTTTTGCGTTAAGGAGAATTATTCCCACCAAATCGCCTCTGAGTATTGTCGAAGCGTTCAAGAGTTAAGCTGCCAAACGGAGGTGCGCTCAGGGCTGCGGCAAAAACGATCCACGAACTCACACGAAATGGCACTAAAATTATTGAATTATTCGTGTTGGTTCGTGTGATTTCGTGGATCGTACTCCATAGGTTTCAAAATATGCTACCTCCCGATCTAGACATGTACCCGAGATTGAAGTCCGTTATTGTTCTGATTCTGACTAGTCTTCTTTCTGCACACCCTTCGGCCTCGCAAACTACATCCTCGTCAAAACCCTCGAAGCCAGTCACCGGCCACTACCGACTCCGCAACCCGGAGACTCCCAACAGCCTTGAAGTCCTGCAACTCCCGGAGGGAAAGATTCAGTTTCATTTGCTCGCTCTGTGGGTGAGTCCCAACAATCGCGAGAATGTGCACAATGGCGAGCTTGAGGGAATCATCGAGATGAAAGGCAATACGGCAACGTATGAAACGGAAGGTTGCAAAGTGACAATGAGGTTCTTCTCGACGACAGCAGTCATCACGCAGGACAGCAAAGTCGGTGATTGCGATTTCGGAGTAAACGTTACCGCATCCGGCATCTATCGGAAGCTCAATAACCGGCCGCCGAAATTTGACCAGAGTTTGATTTCCAGGCACAACCACCTGTGAGAACCATCATTAACTAATTATTGGGAGACAACATGCGCTACAGAAAATTCGGCCGCACCGGCTGGGAAGTAGGCGAGATGGGTTACGGGATGTGGGGGATGGGCGGGTGGTCAAACTCAGACGACCATGAGTCGCTCGAGTCCTTGCAAGCTGCCGTGAACGGTGGTTGTACTTTCTTCGACACGGCATACGCCTACGGCGATGGTCGCAGTGAGAATTTGCTGGGCCAGACTGTGCGTGCCAATCGCGACAAACGTCTCTACACCGCCACGAAGGTCCCGCCCTTGAACAAACAGTGGCCTGCTCGTCCGGAGTCTACGCTTCAGGAATCTTACCCTCCGGATCACGTTGAGGAGTTTGTGCACCGTAGCCTGGAGAATGCCCGGCTTGAGAGTTTCGACCTGATGCAATTTCACACCTGGGACGATGAGTGGCTACGGGATGATCGTTGGCTCTACAAGCTCGACGATCTGCGTAGTCAGCGACTCATCGGGGCGTTCGGCCTCAGCCTTAACCGTTGGGAGCCCTGGAACGGCGTGCGCGCTGTCAGAACCGGACAGATTGATTCGGTCCAGGTCATCTACAACATCTTCGATCAGAACCCTGAGGATGATTTGTTTCCGGCCTGCGAGGAGATGAACGTGGCTGTGATTGCGCGGGTGCCGTTTGATGAAGGAACGCTCACGGACACGCTCACCAAAGACAGCAAATGGCCCGAGGGCGACTGGCGCAACACTTACTTCGTTCCTGAGAACCTGATACCAAGTCTGGAACGCGTCGATAAATTGAAGGAACTTTTGCGCGATTGGAACCGGGAACATTCAGAGGAGATGACGCTGCCGGAAATGGCCCTGCGGTTCATTCTTACTAATCCTAACGTAAGCACGATTATCCCGGGGATGCGCAAGCTGTCTCACGTGGCATCAAACATCGCCGCCGGCGATGCCGGCCCGCTGCCGGCGGAGTTGTACGCGGAACTCAAGAAGCACCGTTGGGTACGCAAGCCCACGCCGTGGTCTGATTGAGTTACCCGCACTATGACACGGCCTTTAGACGAGATTCGAGTTGTTCACGCCGGCTGCGACTGAGTTTCAATTGCACGCCGTCTTCCAGCACGACGATGTAGTCCCCATTGAAGTGAGGATGCAGCTCTTTGATGCGTTCAAGGTTTACGATGATCGAACGATGGATCCGGACAAACTTCTGGGGATTCAGTTGAGCTTCCAGGTCGTGCATCTTTTCCCGCAAGAGATGCGACTTGCGACCAACATGGATTTTGGCGTAATTCCCGTCGGCTTCGATCCAGTCGATCTCACTAACCTTTAACAAGACCACGCGATTGGCGAGCTTGATCATCAACCTCGTCAGATAAGTCTTTTCTTTGCGCGGATGCTCCCGCTTGCTCTCGCGATCCTCAAGCAGTGCCAGCAATTTCTTGCTGATCTTGTTGATTTCACGCTGTTCGATCTGGGACTTTGCCTGTTGCAGGGCCGTTTGGAATCTGGCGTCGTCAAACGGCTTTAACAAGTAGTCAAGCGCGTGGACCTCGAAAGCCTTCAGGGCGTACTGATCAAAAGCTGTGACAAAGATTATGGCCTGAATTCGCTCGGCCCCCACGTTTGCGATCACTTCGAAGCCATCCATCTCAGGCATTTGAATGTCGAGAAAGATCAGGTCGGGCGCTAAACTGTTGACGGCTTTCACGGCCTCTCGCCCGTTGCGACATTCATCAATGATCTCGATCTGCGGATCTTTCTCGAGTAGCAGACGAATATTGCGGCGAGCGAGAGGCTCGTCATCTACGATTAGAGTTCGAATCTTATCAACCATTGTCAGAACGGATCATTTATCATTCGTCATTTGACAGTTTTCATTTGTCATTAGCCGCATCGCTGACTTTGTGTCGGTGTCCGTTCGTGTGATTTCGTGGATCGGTCTCATGTGTTTTTGTGGATCGTGCTCATCTCGCGGACAACCAACGATCCACGAAATAACACGAATCACCACGAAAAGAGATCCAGAAAATGGCCATATGAAAAATGTCAAATGAGAAATGATAAATAGTCCCGCGTCTACAGCTGTCAAGAAACCGCTAACTTATGTGAAACGGAATCACCACCACGACTTCGACGCCTCCACCTTCGCGATTGCGTACGTCCAGTCTGTGGTTCCCACCATAGAGCTGTTGTAGACGGGCTGCGGTGTTCGCCAACCCGATGCCGCCGCTGCTCTTTAACTGCCAGTCGCTCGCGAGGCCGGCCCCGTTGTCAAAGACGGTGAGCCTCAAAAGGCCATTCTCACTATGAGCTCTTATTCCCACTAGTCCGGAAGCCACACTGCGGCCGATACCGTGTCGCAAGGCATTCTCGGTCAGCGGTTGCAGAATCAGATTGGGCACAAGAGCCTTGAGGACGCCAACGTCAACGTCGATTTCAATCTGCAGACGATCTGAAAACCGCATCTGCTGAATATCCAAATAGAGCTTGATGAAGTTGAGCTCCTCGCTTAACTCAACTTCCTGTTGGCTTGAGTGTTCCAGCGCATGACGCAAGAGATCACTCAAGCCCACCAGCATGTTGACGGCGGCCTGGTTCTTGTTGTCGCGAACCAGGCCGACAATCCCGTTAAGAGTGTTGAAGAGAAAATGCGGATGCAATTGCATTCTCAGGGAGTCGAGTTGCGCCTGTGCCAACTGCGCCTCCAATTGAGAGGCCAGGAATTCTCTTTCGCGGTACTTGCGGTAATAGTCGACTGCGTAACAAAGACCCAGCACGGCTCCGTAAACAAGCAGATCAGGACCAAATGCGCCCTTCATCCGCGATAAGAAGCGCGGCCAAAAATCCATCGGACTGGTGCCCATGTCGCCAAAAGGCTTCAGCGCCAGGGTGATATAGGTGGTCGCAGCGGTGTGAACCGCGGAAAGAATCAGGAAGGCCGGTATGTGGATTAAAAGACTGCGTTTCCAGTCAGCTCCCACGAACGAATAACGGCGGGCCAGCCAAACCATAACCGGCGTTAAAGGCGCCCAGACACACCAGGACAGAACTCCCCACGAAACCACGCGCCATGCGGAGTGGTTCATTCCTTCGGCGCGGACTTCCAAGTAGATTGGCCCGGCGTAAATCAGACCCAACACGACCCAGACGCCCAGGATGGCGAGCCACTTTAGCCAGCGGTGTTTGCCCAGGAGTCCCAGCTGCGTTTGATAACTGTCAGTCGCCGTGTCGAAGTTTTGCATCTACGGTTAGAAGGTACACCCAAGCCCCGGTAATTTGCAGGTTGGAAGGGTGGCTTGCCCCCGCTCAAGCAGCAA
>JAMQPH010000451.1 GCA_023717605.1 Pyrinomonadaceae bacterium | reverse complement strand
CGAATGTCGAACTAAGCCTATCAAGGTCGGTGGCAACATCTGCTAATTCTCCCGCGATCTGCTCCTTCTTTAGCTGCGGCAGGTCATCCTCAACGAACTCCAAGGCCGACTCGAGTTGAACTATTGTCTGGATCAACTTTTGCTGAGGTCCCTGAAGTCGCGCCGATAGTTCCCCCATCAGCTGACGAAGCGCTTGCTGCGCTGCCGCTTCGGTCTGCGCATTGATCAAGTCGCGAATCGCTTCAGCCTGGCTCAGGTCTAACTTTCCGTTACTCAGCGCACGCAATGTGAACTCGCCTGGACCAGCCAGACGAGCGCCCAACCCCAGAGTGAGATCAACTACCTGCCGCAGAATGACCGGGGAGCCATGGCAACTGATCTCAACCACGTCCTCGCCTGTGTATGAGTTGGGTGCTGAGAAATAGGTTAGAAGAGCTCTGTCGAGGATCGAATTAGAACCGTTGCACCGGATACTTCTTAGAACAGACTGTGAGGGTTCCGGTTTGAAACGATTGTCACCAACGACGGATCTAACGATTGCGAGTGAGTCTGGCCCACTCAGTCGGATGACGCCGATGGCGCTGCGGCCGGCGGGCGTCCCCAATGCGACGATCGTGTCCATTACTGCTCATCCCGTGGTCAGGTGCTATGTTGAAGAATGTCCAAATTACGTGCTGCTCTTCTTTAAACCGACGCGAAGCTTACGGTCTGGGCCTTCCCCTACTGATTCCGTTTGCAGATCTTCGCTTTCGGCCAGGGTAACGTGAATCACTCTCCGTTCCTGCGCATTCATCGAGCCGAAAGTGAAAACTGCTCCGGTTGCTCGAACCTGAGCCGCAGCGTGCATGGCCATCGCTCGAAGTTCGGTTTCCCTGGTGGCGCGGAACCCGTGAACATCGCAGACGATTCGTTGGCCGGCTGGCAGACTTCTTCCAAAGGCCTGGTTAACGAGGTGTTGCAACGCCTCCAACAGTTCTCCACTCTCGAACTGAAGCAACTCTGCATCCCTGCCATCCAGGTTCAGCATGCACCGATCCTCAGTCTGCTCAGCCGATACCTCAAGCGCAAAGCCAGCTTTTTCCAGGACGGACTGAAGAAAATTCCCCGCTCGTTCACAAGTCTCACTCATCTCCGTTGAACTCCACGAATGCATCTAAACTCTTACGCCTTGGACGTTGCTAGTTTCTTTGTCGATCCTGGCGGCGGTCGCTTTTCCGGAGGGGACTCTTGATCGCCCTCGGACTTAGTCAGGTGATTTATCAGAAACTGCTGGCTGAAACCTACAATGTTTCCTACCAACCAGTAAAGTAACAACCCCGATGGCGCGCCCCATAAAACGTACAGCATAAATAACGGCATCCCGATGGCCATCATTTTTCGTTGCAGAGGATCTGCCGAAGGTGCCGGCGTAATCAACTGCAGAACGATCATCGTGCCGGCCATCAGAAACTCGAGTACATGGATGGGATCGCCGGCCGAAAGATCTGGCAGCCAAAGGAAACTTGCCTGGCGAAAATCGAGAGAGATCGTGATCGCGCGGTAAAGTGCAAAGAGAAAGGGCATCTGAATGAGCAGAGGCAAGCAGCCTCCCAGCGGATTGCCTTCTTTCATCAGACGCAACTGCTCCATCTGGAGATCCTTCAATCGCGGATCGTTCTGTTTCATTCCCTTGATCTTCTCTTGCAGCTCCTTCATTTTAGGCGCTAGCTTCTGAGCCTTCTTCATCGCCTTGGAGGAGCGCCATTTGAGAGGAAAAAAGAGTGAGTAGATAACGATGGTAAAGAGAATGATTGCGAGACCGTAACTACCGGTCAGCTGATGTAAAAACCGAATGGCTTTTAGAATAGGAACAGCAATAGGACGCGACAGCCAACTGAACCAGCCATAATCGATCAGGCCTTCAAGATCAACATTTCTTCCAACGGACGCTTGAATCTTCTCGCCGGCGCCAGTCAAAATGTAGTGGTCCTTAGGCCCCACATACAGTGCACTCTTCGACCCATCGCTGGGGATCGGTACCAAAGCCGAAACCAGGTATCTGCTCTCTTGTGACCCATTGGTCTTATGGTTATATTGGACCGTGCGGTACTCAACACCGTCTAATCTCTTCGAAGGTATCGCCACCATCGCGAAGTAGGTGTCGCCTACTCCTGCCCAATCAACTGGTCCTGCAAGGCCCATGCGATCCGGGCTGCTTTTGTTAGCGTTGATTGCTGCCGCAGCATGGCGCTCGACATTATCCCCAACCGCCGCGATTGCTTCAGGTGCTACCGAATAAAACGTGTAGTGTTTGATTCCTTGATCGCCAACGCTAGGCCCTATTTTGAGCTTAACTTGAGGAATGACCAGGTCGCCGCGTTTGACCATTACTTCTAAGTCAGTGCTATACCGTTCCGCATCGAAAGTAATCTTTTTCGTGACGCTTAATCCCGTTCCGGTGTCACGAATCAGAAAGGTGATCGACCTTTTTTCATTCGCACTGAGTGTGATCTGAACATCGCCTTCTGGGGTGTCTACTCCCTCGACCTGGTAGTTCGTCATGGCTAGAAGCGTGTCGAGAGCGCTATCGCCGGTAATGATCTGCAGAGGGGCTTCGCGCGGTTGGCGCTTTAGTCCTTCGGTCGAAACCAACTCCAACGGCACCTTCTTTACCTTATCTGAAGCTACGGAATAGATATCATGGCCGCTGTCCTTATTCTTCCTGATAATCCAGCTAACTACTTCGGAGCCGAGGCTATCCAGCTTCGCCTCGTAAAGAGGGGTCTTAATCCGCACGGTTCGGCGGCCTACGTGCGGAGCAGCCTCAGCAGCCGAAGGTTGATTAGGTGCCGCTGGCGCCAGACTTCCAGTGGGAGTTGCAGGCGTCGCAATGGGTGAAGCGGCCGGCAAGGTCTCCGCAGGCTTATCCTGAGTGGGAGGTTTTCCAGGGAAGAGATAGCTCCACGAAAAAAGGATCGCCGTGGAAATCAATAATGCCAGTATCAAACGCTTCTGTTGCATCTTAGTTAGAAGGGGACGCGTCCATCCTTTCGCGAACGATCTTACTGCAAAGGATCATACCCACCGGGATTGAAGGGATGGCAGCGCAATAACCTTCTTAGCGCGAGCGAACTTCCACGGAGCGCTCCATAACGATCAATGGCCTCCATGGCATACACTGAACAGGAAGGTGTGAATCTACAAGCAGGCGGAAGCAGAGGCGACAGAGCTAGTTTATAAAACCTTAGGAATGAAATTAGAATTATCTTCACACCAGCTGTGCTTCAACCACAGAGTCGGCTGCTTCTTCGCGCTCCACTCGAGCGATCATCTGTTCAAACTCATAAGACGGCCGTCGACTCTCAAGGGACAATAGTGACTTCCTGGCGTTCAGTACCCAATCGTATCTCTTCTTCAATCGATCCAGGCGCGGTTTCGTCAGCCTAAAGGCCTCGCGAAGCAAACGTTTGGCCCGGTTCCGATCGACTGCCTTGCCCAGCGCCTTTCGCGAAGCAGTGATCCCCAGGCGATGTTGTGTTAGGGAATTCGGTAGCACAAAGACCGTCAGGAGATGGCCCTCGTAACGCCTTCCGGTTCGATAAACCCGCTGAAAATCGTTGCTACCGCGAAGGTTGTTTTGCATAAAGCGACAGTTAGTAATGGGAAGGCGTGAGACGCTTTCGCCCCTTGGCACGCCTCCGTTTCAACACTAACCTGCCATTCTTGCTCGCCATTCTGGAGCGAAAGCCATGGGTCTTGGCTCGACGCCTGTTGTTTGGCTGAAAAGTGGGCTTAGCCATCTTATTAAAATCTCCCTTCCTGCGCGAAAACGGTAAGACTAACTGCCGCTGTCGTTTATGTCAAGAAAGGCAACAAAGTTCCGAGGCGTCCATAGGAATTCGGCTCAGGGATCCTTAGCGGAGACGTCAACCGCCTGCTCGCTGGAACTTACTCCGATGCCGAACTTCGTATGCAGGCGACGCACGGAAAATCCAATTCCCCAAAACAGCACTGTTTTGGTCTGCTTCGAGGCGCCTTTCCCAACCACGTGTTTTATGCCAGATGACCCGCTTGATCACTTACGAACTGTGTGTTAGTCTCCCAGTTCCTGAGTAACAACTCTCGCTAAGTAGTTGATAAGCATATACTTAAACCATCACCTTAAGGTTGGGTTATTTTCCACAGAGCTGAGGAAAATCCTGTGGAAAAAACCTGCGGTAGTCAAGGGGAAGCTCGCAACCTCTACCGCAAGCGCTGTTTGCCACTCCTTGGTGTCAGGTCTACTGTACAAAAGAAAGCTGCAGGTGGAATGACTGGTGTGACTTTCGAAGACACTGTGTGGGATGGCGTTCTTGAATCCATCAGAAAGAAGCTCAACGGGGAGACTATAGAAACATGGTTCAATTCGATTGAGTTTCGAGGAGTCGACAGAGTTGGCTATGTAGTCCGACTTTGCGCGCCCAATCAAGTCGTTAGAGATTGGGTAACGCACAACTATTCCGAACTATTGGACCAGTCTTTATCAGAAGTGAACCTAGGCGGATATAACATTCGTTGGGAAGTAACAAACGAAGCGCCTCAACTCGTTACTGATCCAAATACAGTCGTGAACGATCTGGTGGGCCAACTCGCTTCCACGACTGGATCCGGTGTACCTGCCGCATTCAAAATCGAACGCGAGTCATCCCGCTTTGCTACCGCGGTTGCCCGTGCCCCTTTAAGCGCTGTTCCTGAGCCGTCTCTCAACTCCAGGTACACTTACGACAGCTTTGTTGTCGGTTCCTGCAATCAGTTTGCTCACGCGGCATCGTTGGCGGTAGCGGAGGCCCCTGGCAGAACCTATAACCCTTTGTTTATTTATGGCGGAGTCGGGTTGGGCAAGACCCACCTCATGCATGCTTGCGGTCAAGCGATTAAGGAATATAACCCTCATCTGAAGCTGTGCTATTTATCGTCAGAGAAGTTCATGAATGAGTTAATTAGCGCCATTCGTTATGACAAGACGCATGGTTTCCGCGAAAAGTACAGATCCGTCGATGTCCTCCTGATAGATGACGTCCAGTTCATGGCTGGAAAGGAGCGTACTCAGGAAGAGTTCTTTCATACATTTAATTCTCTGTACGACCAACAGAAGCAAATAGTTATCAGTTCCGACTGCCCTCCGCGAGAGATCCCTACGCTTGAAGAAAGATTGCATTCCCGCTTCGAGTGGGGACTTATCGCGGACATCGAACCTCCAGATCTTGAAACGAAGGTTGCGATCATCAACCGAAAAGCCGAGATCATGGGGGTGACAATCCCCGACGATGTCGCCCTGTTTATCGCCACACGAGTCAAGAACAACGTTCGCGAACTTGAAGGCTCTCTTGTGCGTCTCATTGCCATCTCTTCCTTGCGCGGGGATAAAATCTCAAAGGTCTTGGCACAAGACGCGGTTCGCAACATCGCTGGTGAAGAGGAATCAGGGGTAATTACGATTCAGCAAATTCAAAAAGTCGTGGCTAACAACTTCAAGATGAGAGTCGACGAACTAATCTCAAAGAGCAATGCCCGCCAATTCTCTCGTCCTCGGCAGATCGCGATGTATCTTTGTAAGAAGCTAACAAAACATAGTTATCCAGAGATTGGGCGAGCCTTCGGTGGTAAGCACCATACAACCGTAATTCACTCGTTTGCTAAAATCGAATCTCTAAAGGCCAAAGACTCCAGTCTTCACAATCTCGTCAACGAGCTTTCTGAGAGAATTGAGAAATGAAGGCGCACTTTTTCACAGGATTGTCCGGTCTAACGGCGGTCAGATAAAGGAAACAGCTACTATGTAACCGAATGTCACAGGCCTTCGGTTGGTTGTCGGTGAGAATTTGGAGGTGCGGACTGTTTGAATTTTTTTCTACAGCTTGGAGTCCCTCGAAGGGCTCCTAATTCACAGCCCCTGTGGAGTTGAAACTACTGAGTCTAAAAAGTTTAGTTAGTTTTCCTCAAATCAACAGGGCACTATTACTACTACTAGAATTAAAGACAGTGCTTTCTAGTTAACAGAAGCAGTATTCTTCAAGGCAAGAGATACTGAAGGCATTCAAACGATTAAGGAGAGTGTAAGTCATGCAGTTCGTTGTTAGTAAACAGAACCTTCAAAAAGAACTTGGTTTTGTTCAGGGAGTGGTGGAGAAGAAGAACACCATCCCGGTTCTTTCAAATATTCTGATCGAGTCCGTCGGTGAGAACACAATCAGGATCACTGGAACGGATCTGGACGTAACCATTCGCTGTGATATGGATTCAGAAGAGATTAGTGCTCCAGGTTCTATCTGCGTGCAGGCAAGAAAACTCTTCGAAATTGTCAGACTGCTTCCCGATGCCCCAGTGAGTTTCAAAAAGGAAGATAACGACTGGGTTACCGTGAAATGCGATCGGTCCAAGTTTAAGATGGTAGGAGTTGGACGAGATGCATTTCCGGAGGTTCCTACGTTTAAGTCTGCACCTACAAAGATTTCGGCTAGTGTTCTGAAAGCGCTAATAGACCGAACAATCTTCGCAATAACGCAGGAAGAATCGAGATACACACTCTCAGGAGCAAAGTTTATCCTGGATAAATCAGGGGCCAGGATGGTTACGACAGACGGTCACAGGCTCGCTTACGTGGAAAAGAAAGAGGTAGCAAAAAACGGCGACAGGGACACCCTGGACACGTTAATACCCCGAAAAACCTTGGCCGAGTTAACAAAGCTGACGGCCGGTTTTGACGCTGAGATTAGTTTAGGGATGGATGAAAACCATATCTACTTTGAAGTTGGCCCCAGACTATTAATCTCTCGAATGCTTTATGGGCAGTTTCCAAACTACGAGATGGTAATGCCCAAGAACAACGATAAGTCTGTTGAGTTCGATGGTGTTCTGCTGAATCAAGCCATTCGCCGGGTTGCTCTCATGGCGGACGAACGTTCGCACGCAATCCGATTTCATCTTGAGCCGAATCAGTTAGTTATCAGCTCGCAGAACGCCGAGGAGGGAGAAGCTCGCGAGACAATCCAAGCGGAATACACAGGCGAGGAGGCCGACATCGGATTTAACGCGCAATACTTGCAAGACTTCCTCAACGTGATGGGAGACGGTAAGGTTGCTTTTGAGTTCAAAGACGGAAACTCCCAAGCTCAACTACGCCCGGCTGACGGCGGCGACTATGAGTATAAATATGTGGTGATGCCCATGCGCATCTGAGCAAGACCTCTTTATCGTCCTAAACTAGGCGTCATGATTTTCGAAGCGCTCTCCCGTGGTTAAGGGGAGCGCTTTGTATTTGTTGCTCTGGCGACTTCTGTGCTTCGTCTGAAACACCTCATCGGGCATATGCTAAAATTCGCACCATGATCCTTGAGTCTATTGAGGCCCACCACTTCCGCAACTTGAGCGGAACGATCCTCTGGAGCTCGGGGCTTAATATTATTTTTGGAAACAACGGGCACGGTAAGACAAATTGGCTGGAGGGGATTTATCTTCTCTCGAGAACGAAGTCCTTTCGCACTCAGCGTCTTCAGGAATCAATACGATTTGGTGAGCAGATGGCCTACGTAAGCGGCAAGGTCTCCAGCGGAGAGTTGCGGCGCGATCTACAGGTCACACTCCAAGGCAGCACAAAATCAATTTGGGTCAATGGCAAGAGGGAGCAGTTGGTTAGATATCTGGGTCAACTGCAGGTCTTTGCGTTTACGTCAGATGAACTCGAAGTAGTTAGGGGGATGCCTGAGGCAAGAAGACGCTTCATCGATCGTGGAGTCGCGTCCTTGAGACCGGCCTATGTACAAACCCTTTCCGATTACAAGAGGGTGCTTAAACAGAAGAACCGAATTCTTCAGGACTCCATTGACACTGAGATGAGTTCGGGCGAGACAAGAGATCTCCTGGCTCCTTGGAATGAACAGTTGGTGAACCTGGCAAATCAAATACACCTGGCTAGAACGGACTACATTGGGTTGATAAACGACGTACTGGAGCGCGGACTGTTCGAACGACGTGAGATCCAGATCCGATACGTTTCGTCGCTGGAGGGCAAGGGCAATCTGCATGATTACGAGTCGCTGCTCGACCACCGGTTGCACCTTCGACTTGAGGCCGAGATATCGGCTGGCCGGGCTCTCGTAGGTCCGCATCGCGACGATTTAGAGATACTTCTGGAGGGGCACGAGATGAGGGTTTACGGGAGCGCCGGGCAACAGCGTAGCGCATTGTTATTATTAGACTTAGCGGCAATTTCGGTGTATAATTCCTGCCATCATGATTACCCGCTTTTTCTCATCGACGATGTGGACGCGGAACTGGACGAAGAGAGGATAAATAGTCTGTTGGAATACCTTGATGGTCGAACTCAAACGTTCGTCACCACGTCGAAACGATCCCACGTCCAAGCGTTCATGTCTAGAGCAAGTGTGTATGAAATTGAAGATGGCAATGTGACGAGCGGCGAACAGAAAACGGACTCTATTTCCACGGCATTAGCTTAGGAAGAAGTCGTCTGAGAGCGGGCGACCAACAAGAACACTTATTCAGCAACTGTATAGATTTGCGCTAAGGAGAACGGTTTGGCAACAGCAGGAATAACGACGGATAAACCCACAGATAAGAAGATGCAAGCATACGACTCATCTTCAATTACAGTCCTTGAAGGGCGAGACGCGGTTCGCAAGCGTCCGGCGATGTACATCGGATCAACTGGAGAGTTGGGCCTTCATCATCTGGTTTATGAGGTTGTCGACAATTCAATAGACGAAGCGTTGGCTGGATACTGCGACACAGTCGAAGTAACCATTCATCTCGACAACTCGATCACGGTTATTGATAACGGACGCGGAATTCCGGTTGACGATATAAAGAAAGAAAAAAGATCGGCCGCGGAAGTAGTTATGACCAAACTTCATGCCGGCGGAAAATTTGATTCCAATGCTTATAAAGTATCTGGTGGTCTTCACGGTGTAGGTGTTTCTTGCGTAAACTTTCTTTCAGAGACTTTACGGCTCGAGATATGGAGAGATAGTAAGACTTACGAACAGGAGTATGTTCGCGGGGTTCCGGTTGTAGCCCTAAAGCAGACAGGAAAAACCAGGAAGCGCGGGACCAAGATCACGTTCAAGCCAGACGCTCAGATTTTCGATCACACCGAGTTTAGTTTCGATAAGCTGTCGGAGCGTTTGCGCGAAAAAGCCTTCCTCAACAAGGGCATTCGCATAACGATCAAAGACGAGCGCGAAGAGCCGGAGCGTTCTCACGAATTCTATTACAAGGGCGGTATTGCGGAGTTCGTGAAACATCTCAACAAGAATAAGAGCACGCTTCACGACAAGCCGATATATTTTGAAAAGGAAGGCGACAGCCTTTCGATCGAAGTTGCTATCCAGTACAACGATGGGTACGACGAGAAGGTCTACTCGTTTGCCAACAATATCAACACCGTTGATGGTGGCTCTCACCTTTCAGGGTTTCGCTCGGCCTTTACGCGGACGATCAACGCCTACGCACAGTCGTCGGGTCTGGCCAAGAACTTCAAGAGTTCACTCACCGGGGACGATGTTCGGGAGGGTCTGGTCGCGGTTATTTCAGTCAAGCTGCCGCAACCTCAGTTTGAAGGACAGACCAAGGGTAAACTCAACTCAGACGTGAAGGGGGCCGTGGAGTCGTTTTTGAACGAACGGCTAACGGAATTCTTCGAACAGAATCCCACAGTTGCCAGGAAGGTTGTCGGCAAGTCTCTCGACGCGGCTCGGGCCCGCGAGGCCGCCAGGAAAGCGCGCGAAATCGTACGCAAGGGCGCGATGGGTTCAACCATGCTTCCTGGAAAGCTGGCTGACTGCCAGGAGCGGGATCCCGCACTGTCGGAGATTTACATTGTCGAGGGCGACTCGGCAGGTGGATCAGCTAAACAGGGACGCGACCGCAAGAACCAGGCGATCCTTCCGCTCAAGGGCAAGATCCTTAATGTCGAGAAGGCACGATTCGACAAGATGCTGGGGCACAGCGAAATCAAATCGCTCATCATGGCGCTGGGAACAGGGATCGGGAAAGAAGATTTCGACGCCAGCAAACTTCGCTATCACAAGATCATCCTGATGACCGACGCTGACGTCGACGGTTCTCACATCAGAACTCTGTTGTTAACCTTCTTCTATCGTCAGATGGCTGCGCTGGTTGAGAATGGGTACGTGTATATCGCACAGCCACCCTTGTTCAAGGTCAAGCGGGGCAAGAAAGAGGAATACATCAAAGATGAAGACTCGATGACCCGCTATCTGATGCGCATGGCAACAGCCGACATGACCGTAAAGACCACTGGCGCTAAAGAGGTCATCGAGGGTAAAGAGCTGGCGAGATCATTGGAGAAAATGGTCGACTTAAAGAAATATTGTGAGAAAGCGGCGCGGCGAATCGGAGGCGATTCGCATCTACTGCAGACTCTCCTTGAGGCTTTCGGCGGCAAGAAGGGCGTCTTGCGCAAAGAGGGTGCAACTCTTCGCAAGATCTTTCAGGATGGCGACCTCATGGCCCAGGTCGAAGGCGTCCTCTCCAAGGCCGGGTACAAGACCGAACTCTCAACCGATGAAGAACACGGATTGTGGGAGATCGAAACATCGACGAACTCCGGTGTTAACCTTTCCATCGATTGGAACTTTGCCAGCTTTGTAGAGTTTCAGAAAGCAGTCGAACTATTTAGCGATCTAGAAGACAAACTGGCTGCGCCCTTCACCACAGGAGCAAATGGAACTCAGGAAGAGATCCCCACGCGCGATGCTCTTCTTGAAAAGGTCCTGGCCGCAGCGAAAAAGGATTTGAGCATTCAACGATACAAAGGGCTCGGCGAGATGAATCCGGAGCAACTGTGGGAGACAACTATGAATCCGGACAAACGAACGCTGCTCCAGGTCAGAATTGACGATGCGGTGGAAACCGACGAGATGTTTACGGTTCTCATGGGTGATGCAGTGGAGCCGCGACGTAAGTTCATCGAGGACAACGCTCTCGACGTGAGAAACCTTGATGTCTAGTAAGTAAAATCGAGAGCCGGCCTTCCGGCTCCCGATAGCCTAAACTACTCACCAAATCTGCTAACCCGAAACCGCGCGAGCTTGATGGGAGTTTCCGGCTGAATGCCGGCCTTTCGCGCCGCGATCTCTACCTGCTTGGCTACCGAGTCCACTCCCTCCAAATCCGGCAACAGCAAGCCCCGTTGTGAACCCGATTCATCCTCAACAATTACTCCGTAAACCGCCGGGTCGAGATCGTCTAGTGTGGCCGGCTCGGGCGTCGAAAGCACGTCCACTGAATAGCGCAGTTGCGGAAGTTCCTGAGCCGAAACCGGCGAGAAACGCGGATCGCGCGCGGCTGCATTGATCGCGTTGGCAATGATCTCTTCGGCTAGAGTCTCCTTGGCCGGCTCAATGGTTCCGATGCAACCGCGTAGTTGTCCGTCATGTGTTTTGAGAGAAACAAAGCAGGCAGCCCGTGCACCGAGCAGGCCTGCGTTGCTTTCAGAAGAATCCATTTGTGTTCCGCGGAGCACATAGGTCTCCACGGCCGCGCGGGCGAGTTGAGGCAGTCTGGCGGCCCAGAAAGTCTCTCCGTCGAAATCACCTGCGACACTTTGCTCCTGGTACTCTTGCAAGGCGGGCTGCTTGCCAGTGAATTGCGCAACAAGATAACCAACTCCAAACGGCGCCTCATAGTGAATGACGTCACAGGCCCATGGCTGTTCGCTGGTCGCCCCCAGGGCGATCAACATCGAGCGGTAGCCACACTCTCCGGCGTTGCGACGTAGATCCTGATCGATGTTGATAATACGTTCGGGAGAATTTGTGTGAAGGGCGTCTACTACCTCAGTGTCAAAAATATAGGCGGTTGGGTTGTATCCTGCGGGCGCATCAGGTTTCAGCCGGTGACTTAGATCTCCGCTGGCAATTAACCCGGCGGTTCGACGAGTTTTGTTGATTGCCTTTCCAATGCAGGAGCCGAAACGTAAATGGTCTTCGTTAGACAGGAAACTGTAACCAAGGGCGACGACGTGACCGGTCCAGCCGTTACGTTGCAGAAAATAGAGTGGGACCGCCGTTCCATGGTCCAGGTTTTGGCCGCGCCCCAGGCCCACGACCTCGTAGCCTTCCTCAGCTGCGGCGTCTGAGATTGCCTGGAGCAACTCTTCGTCCAGCGGAGCTTCGAAACGAACCCCGGGTGCACGGAAGTTTGCGAAGTTTCCGTGAAGGACCGGACCCTGATAGGCGACAAAGGCGTCTGGCTCCAGGGGGGCGTGAGGTGAAATCAAAACAACAGTTTCGGCTCCGCTGGCGATAAGTCGCTTGGTAAGCTCCGCCATTCCATCGATCGATCCCCGCACCTCATTTGCCGATTCACGTCCCACTTCCGGAACCATAATCGGCGGATGAGGAGCGATACCCGAGAAAACTATTGAACTCTCCCTTCCCATTGTGGTCCTCAACTTATCGGAAACGAACGCTAATACCGACATGTTGGAAAGGTAAACAAAGCAACTGGCCACAGCCCGTTTTAAGAGTCGTGGACGGTTGGAGGGAAAAGCTGTCAGGGAACGCCGGTATTCTACCATCCTGTTCCCATGCAATGAATGCCAATTGCGCACGATCCACAAACACCTCTATCATGCCTTCCAAAGATGGAACACTTTGAGGCACTTATTGTTGGAGCCGGACCGGCCGGGTCGTTTGCGGCCGAGTTGCTCGCGAGGAGGGGCGTGAAGGTAGCTTTGTTTGATGGACGGCCGGAGGGGGAACCAAAGGCGTGTGGTGGCGGTGTTACCGCAAAAGCACTGAAAGCGTGGCCACATCTGCTGAACGCCGTTGGCCGCACAGTCGATGAGTTGGAAATGTATTCACCTTCCGGCAAACGTCTTCATCTGAAATTAAAAGAGCCTTTCGCGATCTATTCCCGCATCGCCTTTGACTCCTACTTGCGCGACCGGGCAAGGGCTGCAGGCGCGGAGGTCTTTGCCGCGAAAATCTCCGCGCGTGGAATTAAACGAACTGAGAATGGCTGGATGCTAAAGGAAGTGGCGGGAGCTTCAGACGCTGAATGGTCAGGTGAAATGCTGGTGGGCGCCGATGGAGCGGGCAGCTCGGTAGCGAGAATGCTCGCGGGGCCGTTACCGCCGTCGGAAATGGAAGTCGCTTTTGGTTATCGCGCCCCGTTGCCTGAGAGCGGAGAATCGCCGACCGTCGTCGCCTTTCTACCTGGATGGATTGGTTATGCCTGGGCGTTCCCGCGTTTGGACCACATTTCTTTTGGCATTGCCACTACACAGGAGGCTTTTGAGCATCAGCCACTCGACAAACTTCTCTGGGACTTCATGCTCGGCTACTACCGCCAGCGCGAAGATCCGAGAGCGAAATTATGGGCGAGCCGAAAAACTGATCGTGATCGCGACCAGCGAATTAAAGCGAAACTGGGGTCTTCTGCCGAACGATATGCTGCCCGTATTCCCGGTCTCAATGATAAGACGTGGGACGCGAGGCGTGTCTGTGGTGAAGGATGGGCCCTTCTCGGAGATGCGGCCGGCTTTGCCGATCCTGTAACCGGCGAGGGAATCTATTACGCGTTGCGATCAGCTGAACTGTTCGCGGAGAGTTTCCTGGCTCAGACTCCCCTGGATTACGAAGGACGCTGGCGCCAAGACTTCGGGCGCGATCTAAAGCGTGCCTCACAGATGCGTCGACGCTTCTATGGAAACTTCTGGGGCGCGCCGTTCACGGAAAGAATGATCGAGTTTGCGCGAGGTCACCGGGGCATCAAGCGCGTGCTGGGAGATCTTGTTGCCGGCGAGCAAGGGTACGTTGACCTGAAGAAGAAGCTGGCCCGCAGCGCGTTGCGGCCAGTCTAGTCGCTTTTCAGCCATTCGTTCCAAAAACCTATGGCGCCAGGCGTTGAATACTCCAGTCGCCGTTAGCTTGTCGCTCATACAGAATTCGGTCGTGAAGACGGCCGGGTCGTCCCTTCCAGAATTCGATTCGTGCCGGCTGCAGGCGGTAACCACCCCAGTGCTCAGGACGCTTAATACGGCGGTTTCCGTGGAACGCGTCCAGTTCGCGGGCGCGAGTTTCCAGTTCCTCCCTGCTGGTGACTACTTCGCTTTGCGGCGACGCGAGGGCGCCAATCTGGCTTTCACGCGGGCGAGTTTGAAAGTAGACATCTGACTCTTGATTTGAGACTCGAGCCACCGAGCCTTCAACCCGCACCTGGTAATCGAGCTGCGACCAGTAAATGACCAGTGCGGCATAGGGGTTCGCCTCCAGCTCGCGCGCCTTTCTGCTGTTGTAGTTGGTGTAGAAAACAAAGCCGCGCTCATCGTAGCTCTTCAACAGCACCATGCGCGCCGACGGTCGACAGTCGTGGTCGACCGTCGCCAACGTCATCGCATCCGGCAGCAAGATCTCCGGGTGCTGCCGTGCCTCGGCAAACCAGTTTTGGAAGAGCTGCAGAGGGGTTCGTGGCGCACTAGATTCGCTTAAGTCGGTCACGTTTTTTGTGTCCTGTCGAGCGATGCGGAGGCCAAGCCAGGATGCTGCCGGAGGTCCTCCGAACGGGTCGGACCAAGAAGTCCGATCTCAGTCAACGAGTTTCAGTGTACGGGCTAAGTCGCTGGCGCAACAGGTCGGGAATCGGAACGCTTTCAAACTTATCCTTTCGTACTGCTACCATGACGAAATGCGCTGTGGCAACCAACTCCTCTTCGCCTTTGCGGCGCACCTCAAAATTTAGCTGCATTGACTTATTACCGATCCGACCCACGTAGGCTGAAACCTCAAGCAAGTCATCCAACTGCGCCACGCGATGAAAATCACACTCGAGATGAACGCGAGGCAGCCAGAGGTCTATTTCGTCGAAGATTACACTGTAAGGAAGTCCCACAGCGCGGAAGAGTTCCGTCTCGGCAATCTCAAAGAAACGAATGTAAGCGCCGTAGAAGATTATGCGTGCAGCGTCGACATCACCCCAGCGCACGCGCTCTTCAATGGTGAATCTGCGGGGTCCTGACATTTATACTTAGCCGCGAGTAAGCCCGAGATGTCTCCCTGTAAGAGTTGGATCTCAAGCCTCCACGTCGTTTATGAACTTAACCAAGTCGCGATTGAAGTCTTCGGACCGTTCAAGATTGGAGACATGCCCGGCCCCTTCCATAATTCGTAGCCGCGACCCACCGATCTCTTTACGCATGAGTTCGGAATCTGCTACCGGGGTAAGCACGTCCTGGCTGCCGACAACAATCAGCGTTGGGGCAATGATGCGTGACAGAAAGGAAGTTTGGTCTTTGCGTACGGCCATGCCGCGGAGCACTGACGCTGCGCCTTCGGGCTCCGTCCCCACAATCATCTCGCGTACGCGCCGGACAATATCGGGCCGTTCGGCAACCGTTTCGGGGGCGAGCAACTTCGGTAGGAGCGCGTCAGCGATGCCCTCCATCCCTTCGCGCAGGGCCTTTTCTGCCTGCTGCTCGCGATTCTTCTTAGCTTCCTCGGTGTCTTCCTGGGGTCGCGTGTCAGCGAGGACGAGCGAACGAACTCGCAGCGGAAAGAGCCGATAAAAAGCCAGGGCTACATAGCCGCCCATTGAAAGACCGCCGATGGTGGCCCGCGAGATGTTCAAGGTTTCAAGCAGTGAAGCGACATCCAGAGCCATGCTTTCCATAGTCGCCGGTCCGGGCGTTACCGCACTCTCGCCGTGCCCACGCAAGTCGGGGACAATTACCCGGTGGTTTTTCCGGAGCTCTTCTACCTGCTCGCGCCACATCGAGCGATTAAAGGGATACCCATGAAGCAGCACCACAGAAGGACCAGAGCCCACATCGTCGTATGCTATCTCCACTCCGCGCAGAACTTTCTTCGAACCCTTCGAGCTATGTGCGATGGTAAATTGTGCCACTCACTCTCCTCGTTCCTGATCCATTATCTTACTTCGGACTCCATCTGCTACCGCGCTTACTAGTTCAGACAACTCAAGTGGTTTGGCGAAGTAACTGTGGAAGCCTAAAGCTATGGCTTTCTGACGGTCTTCCTCTTTCGCGTAAGCTGTGATGGCTATGACCGGGATGTGCCGATCGCCGTCACAGCCCATCGCCTGAATTTTCTCGATGAGTTGATAGCCGTCCTCGCCAGGCATTGCAATATCTGAGACGACGATATCAGGTATGGAGGTTCGAATCGACGCGAGGGCTTCAGCGGCAGATGTGGCGGCGGTGACCGTGGCCCTCTGATGCTTGAGTGCGGCGCTCAATAAGTCCAATGTATCCAGATCGTCTTCCACGAGCAACACGTGTATTCCTGCTAATCGTGAGTTGAATTTAAAGCTATCTCTTGTACTTTCTCCCACGTTTGCACTCTTGCTCGGACTGGAAGCGGATCCAACACTGGGTAACCTGACAGAGAAGGTAGCGCCTTTTCCTTCTCCGTGACTCTCGGCCAGTATCGTGCCGCCGTGGATCTCAACCAGGTGGCGCGCTATCGCCAAGCCCAGCCCCAGGCCGCCGTGTTGTCTGGTGCTGGTACTGTCAGCTTGGCGGAAACGGTCGAAGACGAAAGGCAGGAAGTCGCGGCTAATTCCCTGACCGGTGTCGGCCACTCTAACCTCTACCTGTGCAGCAATCTCATGAACGCTCAAACAAACGCTTCCACCCCTGGGTGTGAATTTGATTGCGTTTGAAAGTAGATTCCAGACTATCTGCTGTAGTCGGTTTGCATCACCAGTAATTACTGTGGGTTGAGACCCAAAGTCAGTTTCTATCCGGATCCCTTTAGCGTCAGCAGTAGGGCGCACCACGTTTACCGCAGCTTCAATCACCGGCGTCAGGTTTATGGGGTGCAGGTCAAGGTGAAGTTTGCCCGTAATGATTCGCGAAACGTCGAGAATGTCATCGATGATTTTCGACTGAGTGGTGGCGTTTCGTCTGATCGTTTCGATAGCCCGGGCAGCCATGGGCTCATCAATTGAGCCGGCCTCGAGCATTCGCGACCAACCCAGAATAGCGGTCAACGGGGTCCGCAATTCGTGGGAAACGGTAGCCAGGAACTCGTCTTTCAATCGATTCGACTCTTCTGCCTCCGTTCTGGCAGTGCTTTCCCGCTCCAGCAGTCGAACGTTTTGAATTGCCACGGCCGCTAGGTTGGCACCCAGGCGCATTGCCGTTGCATGTTCTTCCCGAAAGGCGGCCTTCTGATAACTTTGCACTTCAATCGTGCCGATGATGCGCCCCATCACCGCCATTGGTATCGCAAGGGACGATTGTGGTCGCAGTCCATTTTCAGGTCCTACGATTACCGACGGATGGCCACGCGCTATGTTCATATAGTCATCTGTGATTATTACCTGGCCGGTTCTAACCGCGCGACTATTTGGTCCTGATGCGTTAACCGGCATGGGCGGAAGTTCGGAAACGTCGAATTCGAGCCCGTCGCCCCAGGCAAAGCACGCGGTGCGGACATCGCGAACCGGATCGTACAAAGAGATGAAGATGCCGTCGGAGGGGACGGATACTTCGGTGAACTGTTGGAGGGCCCGGAAGATCGTGACCAGATCGCGCGCAGTTCCCAGGGCTTGGGCCAGGCACGAGATTCTTTCAAGCAAGCGTTCGTATTCAGACAATGCTCGCTGATCAGCTTCGCGTAATGCTTCCTCTGAGCGACGACGGGTTGTAATGTCGCGCGCGACACCCTGGACACCTGCGGGTTCGCCTTTCCTCAGCAGTAGCCTGCTGCTGATTTCCAGCGTCAACAGCTGGCCAGCTTTCGTCTTCACGTCGACTTCATAGTTGGTTCGTTCTTCACCCGCCAACTTGCGCTGTGTCATGTGATGGGCGCTGGCGGCGGAGTCGGGAGTCAGAAAGTCGGCGAGGTTCATGCCGACCAACTCCGCTCGGGAATAACCCGTGACCAACTCCACGGCTTTGTTGACCGAAGTCATGTTACCGGCGAGATCCAACGTGAAGACGATATCGTTGGCGTTTTCTACCAGTTCACGGTAACGCTCCTCGCTCTCTCGCAGCTCATCTTCAACCCGCTCGCGCTCGGCAAGAATAGTGCGCATTGTTGCTTCTGACTCACGAACTTCTGCCGCAGAGCGCTCCGCCCTGGTGCGGGCTCGTATTTGCGTTACCGCGAAGAAGAGGAAGCTGAAAAACAACCCGGCCGCCAGTGTGTAGGGTGCCCAGCTTTGATCCTGTGACCTGGCAACGTTGTTCAAGTGATATGAGACAGCAAACGTGAAGAGCAATCCGGCCGTGAGAAACAGGTAAGGAGTACGAGGGCGCTCAGAGCGGTGATTCACGTATTTAGACATTGGAGAGTAGTTCTTTCGTTTAATCACTGCACCGCAGGCGTAATCGACAGTAAATCGTGCTTCCGATCTCGGATTTGAGATCTCAGTGTTGAGACTTGGTGAAACAGACCCCTAACTGTAATTAGCGAACACGGCTGGTTCTTCGCCGAAGAAAATCCATCAAGACAAATTGCGACAGATTGCCTGGGTTTGCGAAGTAGGCTTTACCGTTTGTCATTGCGGTCATCTGCTTTACGAACTCAACGAGATAATAGTCGCTTGCCAGCATGAACGTATTGATCATTATACCGGCCTTGCGGCAGGCCTGGACCTCCTTGAACGTCTGATCCATTACAAAGGGATCGCCACCCATCGAGTTTTTGTAAAGCCGGCGCCCTGGCGACGACGGAATTGCCGGCGCCTTTGTAGAACGCAGCGAAGATCCGCTGAACGATGAATTGCCTTCGAGAAAACAAGCAGTCGGTTTTCCGTCGGTAACCATGACGATCTGCTTCATCTCTTTCCGCTGCGACTGCAGAATTCGTCGCGAGAGTCGCAGACCTTCAGCGGTGTTGGTGTGGTACGGCCCAACCTGCGTGGTGGCCAGTTTTGCCAGTGGCAACTCCTCGGCACTGTCGTGGAAGAGCACGAGTTTGAGAGCGTCGCCCGGGTACTGTGTACGAATCAAATGGGCCAGCGCCAGGGCAACCTTCTTGGCCGGGGTGAACCGATCTTCGCCATAAAGAATCATGGAATGCGAACAGTCAAGCATTACCACAGTCGCGCAAGATGATTGGTAGTCGCACTGATGGACATGCAAGTCGCTGTACTCAAGATTAAGCGGCACCTGCAAACCTTCGCGCTGAATCGCTGATAACAAAGTGGTGTTCACGTCAAGGTTGATCGTGTCGCCAAACTCATAGGCTTTGCTGGCCGCGGCGGCTTCCACGCCGGTGGAGAGCTGTGGAGTGTCATGACGACCGACAGAGCTCTTCCCAAGGCTTCCCAGCAAGTTTCTCAGGGTCTTGTAACCCAGAAAATCCAACCCCTTCTCGGTTACTTCAAACTTGATGTTGCGCGGGAGGGGTTCGGAGATTTCCGGATTGCCGTTCCCTCGTTGCTGCTGTTGTTGTCTAACCTGCTCTTCGTGAAGGGTCAGGTAACCTTCTTCAATTAACCGCTCGATTAGTTGGTTGAGCATCTCTTCCAGCGCCGAGCCTTTAAATTTTCCGTCATTGTCAGCGAGCATCTCCTGAACCTGATGTTCATCGAGCAGGCCCTGGTCCATCAGCGCTTGCAGCAGTGCTTGCCGCAGCGCATCCAAAGAGGTGTCTTGCGGGCGGCGTTCACTGGTCCAATAGTAGTCGTCGTCGTAGCCGGAAGAGAGTAGTGAATCAGAGAGTCCCTCCATCAGGTCGCCCAGGTTAATGGATGAGACGTCTAGGCCTTTAAATTTTGAGTACCGAGTGAACTTCATAAACCAAAACTAGCGACGGAAATCAAAACTAGCCGCGGATGAACGCGGATTAACGCGAATCAGAAGGAACAAGAAGAACAATATGAGAAACTAATCGTCCCGTTTATCAGCTTTCAGCATCGCATCCAATAGGTTGGTCCGCTGACAGTTATGCTTTCGCGTGTTATCAAATGCCACTCTCTTAAAATCTGGCTTAATACCGAAGTTGAACAATAACCCGACTTCAATCTCGGTAGCTCGAAGATAATTTAACAACTGCGCCATATGTGCAGAGTCTAGGGCGCGAACTGCTTTCAATTCCAGTAAGAGGCACTTCTCAACCAGAATGTCCGCTTCGAATTCACCTACCTGATGTCCGCGAAACCAAACCGGAACTTCTATCTTTCTAAAAACCCTCAGGCCTTTTGACCTAAGAGCAAGCTCAAACGATTTTTGATACACAGACTCTAGGAACCCATGACTAAGTTCATTGTAAACCTCAAAGAACACTCCGATAACTTTCTGTGTAAGCTCTTGATGCTTCAGCGCACTTTCGCTCTTCATGTGAGGACTCCTTCGCAATTGATGAGGATTGCTTTTCTTTTCTTGCGTTTTTCAGATCCGCGTTTCTCCGCGTTAATCCGCGGCTAAATCAGCTGTATTTGCTAGTCTCCGTGAGGTCATCATAAATCATGCCGCGGCGATCTTTCTTCGCCTTCGTAACCGCCGTGTAGCCGCCTTCTTCGTTACGGCTGATCTTGTTACCAGCATATAGGCCTTCAAGTACAAACTCACAGGCGGCGACTAGCTGCGCCTGGTCCGACTTTTTGAAGTCAAATGGAATGAGCGAGGTTTCGATCAAGTCTGGGACCGAGTCGAGCAGCCTTCTGCATTCCTCTGCCGAAGCCGTGTCCGCCAGGCGCAGGTTGTTTCCCTCGTCAAACCATTGCACAGTGCGGGCGAAATCGATGCCCACGAAATAGCCTTCAAAGATCTCGCCGGCCGCGCGTTTGATCAAATCCTTGGCGATGCGGGTCGCGCCAATCTGTTCACCCTCGTATTCAAGTTCCATTTTGCCGGTCATGGAAGGAATTGCCGCATAGACATCGGATACGCGAGGCACAATCTTATCTTCGCCGGTCAGGAGCGCACGCCGCTCGGCATTTGAGATTACTGATTCGATAACCGTAATGGGCAGACGTTGTGAGACACCAGAGTGTTTGTCGACCCTCTGGTCGTCGCGAGCTTCGAAGGCGATTTGTTCGACTACTTCTCGCAAAAACTCGGGGATGTGCAGGCGTTCCTTCAATCCGTCCCGCTCCACCCACGCTTCCTGGCGCGTGATCTGGATCGCGGTTGGCAACTCCGCAGGGTAGTGAGTGGTGATTTCAGCACCGATGCGATCCTTTAACGGCGTGATGATCTTCCCTCGCGCAGTGTAGTCCTCCGGGTTGGCAGAAAAAATAAGCATAACATCGAGTGGTAGCCTGACCGGGTAACCCTTAATCTGCACGTCGCCTTCCTGCATGATGTTGAAGAGACCGACTTGAATTTTGCCGGCCAGATCCGGAAGCTCATTAATCGCGAAGATACCCCGATTAGCGCGAGGCAGCAGCCCATAGTGAATCGTCAGCTCGTCGCTCAACAGGTGTCCGCCTTTGGCGGCTTTGATTGGATCGACGTCGCCAATAATGTCGGCAATAGTTACGTCCGGTGTCGCGAGCTTCTCAACGAATCGTTGATCGCGATTGGCCCAGGCGATGTGTAATTGATCGCCGTGGAGTTCAAGCTGCCCGCGACCATAAGCAGAAATAGGTTGGAAGGGGTCGTCGTTTACTTCAGAGCCGGCGATCACCGGAATGCGTTCATCAAGCAACTCGGTTAGTTGCCGAATAATGCGACTCTTGGCCTGGCCGCGCAGACCCAGCAGGATGATGTTGTGTCGGGCGAGGATCGCATTTACGAGCTGTGGAATAACGGTCTCGCTGTAGCCAACGATTCCTGGAAAGAGCGTTTCGCCTGCCCGCAGTTTCTTGATGAGGTTCGCGCGCAGCTCATCTTTTACCGAGGAGCGCTTGTAACCGCTTGCTTTCAGTTCGCCCAGTGTTGCTGGTAGTTGCATCGAATGATTACCTGACTATCGGAATATTTGTAAGAGAATCATATGGTGTGTCGGGGAGCAACAGCCTTGCGTATCACTATCTTAATACTTTGAGAGGAAAGACTCTAAGCCAGAACTCCAAAATGGGGTTTACAGGGCACGCCAACCGTCCTGATCATTAAAAACGTGACCGTCAGCTTCAAGCTTTTCCAGGTGCGCAAGCACGGCGCGTTCGGCCATCGCATGCGCTTTGGGAGAGACGTCGGTATAGACGCGGGCGACGATATCCTTAGCAGTCTTAGCTCCCTCCCGCACAGCTTCCAGAATCTTCACCTCGCGTTCAAGCCGGTGCGAGATATATTCATCAAGCTTCGCATAGGGATTTGCGATCGCCGGACCATGGCCTCCAAAAATAACCGTTAGATTCGGCAGCGCGCGCATTTGCCCCAGCGATGCCAGGTATTCACGCATGTTGCCCTCAGGCGGATCGATCAGGACGGATCCCAGCCCCACGATGTTGTCGCCTGAGATCAGCGTACCGGTACGTTCTTCATAGAAGCAGAGGTGACCACGCGCGTGCCCGGGGGTGTGCATCGCTCGCAACGCAATTCGGGTTGAACCCATTAGTTCGATGACGTCTCCGTCTTCGATCAGACGATCTACGCGCACTGTATTGCCCAGCGGCTCTGCAGTGAAAAGATGGGCCGCAACTTTCACGCCGCCGCCGAGGTGTTCTAGAAGTGAACTTACTCCGCCCACATGGTCCGGGTGCATGTGGGTCAGGATAATCTCGCGCACTGATCGTCCTTCGCGCACCAGATCGTCGACCGCGGCTGCGAGCGCCTGTTGCTCATCTTCATAAGGCGAGCCCGGATCAATCAGCAGGATCTCCCGCGAGTTGTAGATCAAATAGCAGTTGGTGTGCGTAGCGGGCGGTTTGGTAGGGGTGCGAACCGGGAAGCAGATGTAGTTAGGACGAAATTCGATGCTGCGAACCGGTTCTCTATGGGTTTGGGGAATTGCCAGGAAGCGCTTAACAAGATCGGGCGTCAGTCCATCGCCTATCGTTTTCAGTGCATGGAGCGTCGGTGGCACAGCCAGGATTTCTGACCGCTGCCATTGTTTATGAGCTCGGCCCGCCGGAATCCACTCTCCTGAGGAGAGTTCGCCCGGGATGACCTTGGGTTCCTGTTTCGGAGGACAGTTGACGAGAAAGAACCACGTATCAAATCGGCGAGCGCTGAAAGGCGGAGTCACCCAGCGGCCCACAAACGTAAAATCGTTGGCATCAAGACGAAGATTGTAGTGTCGTATCAGCTCTGGCCACGACATGCGTCCGGATTCGAGATCGTCGAGCAGCGAGACTCGCTGGCCCTTTGTTAACGACTCGGCACCCCGAGCGACTAGTACACCCAGTTCCTCGAAAAGTTCCCGAGCGCCGCAACTGATTGCCGCGGCAGTTTCAGCATCGGTTGAATTGCTGACCTGAACCTCCGCGTCGGAAGCATCTAACTGTCCACCGGGAAACGCACTGAAGCCTCCAAGGAAGGCGAGCTTTTCGCTACGTCGCACCAGGAACACTTCCGGGTCAGCAGGATCGGTGTTTTGTCGAAGAAGGATTACGGCCGAGGCGTCTTTGGGGATCGAGGGAATCGAGGCCTGCATTCTTCCTGCATTCTTATTGAGCAAGTCTTTCAAGACCACCTAAAACGTTCGCCGTCCCCGTCTGTCCACGGGTTGCCGCGCATGTGGTAACCGCCCTCTTCCCAATAGCCTGCCTGGTCGTGTTCCAGGAAGCGCAGGCCCTTAACCCACTTCGCAGATTTCCAAGCGTAGAGTTGCGGGACGATCAGACGCACCGGTCCGCCGTGTTCCGGTGGTATTGGCTGCCCATCGTGTGACCAGGCCAGCAATGAATCTTCTTTCAGAAAAAACTCGATGGGAAGGTTTGTTGTCCAGCCGGAGTCGTAAGCGGAAGCCAGGACAAACTTCGCCTCGGGCTTGACGCCGGCAATGCGAGCGATTTCCTGTGTTGGTATTCCACCCCAAACATTGTCGAGCCGCGACCAGCGCGTGACGCAGTGAAAGTCGGCAAAGACCCGAACTGCCGGCAACTGCATAAACTCGTCGAACGACCATTTCTGCGGACGTTCAACCAGCCCGTCAACCTCGAATGACCACGATGCCAGATCGACGTCCGGGGTTCCGTGAGCGTCGAGTACTGGCCACTTGCGCGTCCGTGTTTGCCCGGGAGGAATGCGATTCGGTAGTTGCGTGTTGGGACTTATGATTACGTCAGGATCCGCTATCTCCTCAGGCTTGCGCGGATCGCCAGGCTGGTATTTTGGATCGTTGAATAGGCTACCTAGAAAACTCATTGTATTGGTCAGTGGTCAGTCGTTCGTGGTAGTACTTGGTGCTTGGTGCTTAGTACTTTGAATTTAGCGTCACCGCGGTGTTCGGTGCAGGGAGCAATCTCATAACATCCAAGTACAAAGCACAAAGCACCAAGTACAAAGCACAAGTACAAAGCACAAACGCCAACGGACCACTGACAACTGACTACTTCTTCATCTGTCGCTCGGCCAGCTTCATCAGTTCTTCCGGCATCCACTTGCCGACGGCTTTTGCTTCCGCTTCCGCAATTCCGTGTGAACGATCGTGCCATTCATCTCGTGTTCCTTCGGGACCACGCTCGCCTTCATAGTTTTCGGTTTGCTCGAGACTCAGGACTATGCCATCTGCGATGTCGCCCCAGTCCTTGAACTGGATTCCTCGTCTGACTAGAGACAAACCAGCTGACCAGTCTTCTTCCGGGGCCCGCGCATCCTGCTCGGGAATGGTCAGATTATAAAGCGGTGGAAAGGGCTTCCCCTGGAATTCGCGGACGAGTCGCTCCTTAGTTTCCTTGTATGACAACTGCGGGTTCTCGCGCCTCAGAGCCTGGGCCCAGCGAAAGAGATCAGCAGTGCTTATCTGTTCTTCAGCCATTGAGTACGCCCTCATCCAGTTGTCGTTTCGTTTTGCGAATACCTTACACGCGCCCCCAGCGGATCACAAATGGCATCCGCAGATTACACAGATTACGCAGAACCATTCAGTCAGTTAAGACGACGTAGAAAAAACCCTTGCTGCCAGTCTGTTTCTTATCTGTGCAATCTGCGTAATCTGTGGATAGATTCCTCGAGAATCAGGTAAACTCCAAATCTGACATGTCGGAAATAATCATTACCGAGCCAACACCCAACCTTACCACCGAAGCAGCGACAGGAATCTGTCCCGTTTGTGGACGCACTCCCAAAAAGACGCTCATAGATCTCTCTCTGCTGGACAAAGATCTGCGCCTGCTTGTCGAGGCTAATTTGCCAGGCGTGAAGTCCTCGGCAGTTTGTCATCAGTGCGTGGAGTTGTTCAATCGGGCTAAGCGGCAGATAGAATCTCACGCCGCAGTCTTCGAGCAAACCAGCTTTGTGTTGCCGACGCCACTGCGCATGAATGCTGACGAACGGTTCACCGGTCGTGGTGTCACTATTGCCTTCCTCGATTCCGGTTTCTATGCACACCCGGACTTGACGCAGCCGGTGAATCGAATCCTTGCATACCACAGCATCTTTGATTCAACTGACGATCCGACGTCCTTGAAGACGACTGATGTTTCAAGCTGGCACGGAATGATGACCTCCGTTGTGGCGGCCGGAAACGGTTACCTCTCGGACGGGTTTTATCGCGGTCTCGCACATGAATCCAATTTAGTGCTCGTTAAGATTGGCAATGCTCGACACATTCCTGACGAGCATATCGATCGCGGGTTGCAGTGGGTCCTCAAACACCGCAAGGAGTACGGCATTCAAGTAGTTAACATTTCCGCCGGCGGAGATTTTGAGAAGTCCTACTTAACCAGCCCCTTGTGCCAGACCGTCGAGCGTGCAGTGAGCGAAGGGCTGATTGTGGTCTGCGCCGTTGGTAACGCTGGGATGGCGCCGGGACACCCGGTGCTTCCCCCCGCGAGTTCACCTTCCGCGATTTCGGTAGGCGGACTGGACGATCAGAATTCGCTCGATCGGGCAAAGCGGGGCATGTACCGCTCTTCGTACGGCCCAACGATTGACGGTTTGCAAAAACCAGAAGTCATTGCTCCGAGCATCTGGGTTGCAGCCCCGATACTCCCGCATACACCCACCGCAGATGAGGCCCGGCTTTATTCTGATCTGGACGCTGCGGCGGATGAGAAGCTGCTATCGATCATTGAGACGCACATCGGAGTTGACAAGGACCTGGACGAAGCCAGAGCCTTACCCGTACCACTCTTGAGACAGCTGATTACGATTAAACTCCACGAAGGTAACGTGATTAACCAACATTACAAATACGTTGATGGGACGTCGTTCGCGTCCCCTATCGTCGCATCGACCATTGCCTGCATGCTCGAGGCGAATCCCAAGTTGACTCCCCAGCAGGTGAAACGAATTCTGATAGACACGGCCGAGCGAGTAACAGGCATTGAGGTGGAACGTCAGGGCTGGGGTGTGGTTTCTCCCGGACGAGCAGTTGTGGTAGCCCAGTCGTTGAGATCGTGAGAGGTCCCCGACGTTGGACTTGCGAGTAACGCGTGTGCAACAATTCATCAAACCAAAGCACCAATTAGTTTGTGAGAGGAGTTTGAGCGTTAATGTTAGAGAATGAAATTGCGCCAACTGACGCCGCGCCTGAGGCGGGCAGCGGAGACCAGGCGCCAACTGAACCGGCGGAAGACATTTCGTATCACGCAGTCGAGAAAGATGGGCAGGTAACAGCAATTTGGGAGATGCAGGGTCGCAAGCACATTCGTACCATCGATCCCAGATCCCGCCAGGGACAGGACATCCTTCGCCTTTACACAACCGAGCATCACGATGAAACGCCCGCGTTAGGAGCCACCGAAGCGGCTTCGTCGTAGGGTGAAAGGTTACATGCTGCGGTAAGAGTTTTTAGCCAGGGATGAGCCGCTTTTGCGGGGCCGATTATTTAATCACTCCTAACGACACTTTCTCTCCTAACGAATTAGAAACCTGAATCAACTGCACGGCCGCTTCCTCACTCCGGTTAGGAGTGAAATGTCTATAGACTCTGCCGGCAGCCCGACTACCAACTCCGTTCGAAGGAGCGGGGACTCAACTAGATGCGCACTGCTCGAGCAACGCCCCGCTCCTCCGAACGGAGCCGGGAGGGTGCGGCATTGGGAGGAGCTATAAACATTCTCAGCCCTACGGGGTGAAAACCCAGGCTCCTTAATGTCCGGGATAACCGCATCCCCCAGCCCTTCGAAAATGGGCCGCCGCCCGGGGTCCTAACGGCAGACTCCTCTAGACGACAAGATTCCTGGGCTCGCCCCGAATGAACGCCTCAATGGTCTCGATAAGTTGATCTGCAAGCGTTTGCATGGCTTCACGGCTGGCCCAGGCAACATGGGGTGTGATGATCAGATTTGGAAGTTGCTGCTCAAGCAAGATGTTACCTTGTCGGGGAGGCTCTTCACTCAGTACGTCAAAGGCCGCGCCGGCGATTGTTCCAGTCTGTAGTGCTTCGACTATTGCCCCTTCCCTTACCAGACCACCGCGAGCTGTATTAATCAGGATCGCCTCACGTTTCATCATTTGAAACTCCCGTTCGTCAATCAGGTTCCTGGTCTCTTCGGTCAAGGGACAGTGGAGGGTGAGCACATCGCTTAGCCGTAGAACCTCTCCAAACTCTGTGCGTCCTTCTCGAGTAGTGGTGGTATGTTTTCGTTCGGCAACAAGCACCTGCATACCAATCGACCCAGCCAGAGCGGCTACGGCCCTGCCAAGCGAACCGTAACCAATGATTCCAATTCTGCTGCCTTGCAGATCGTGGATTGTATGGGTGAGCAAACAGAACTGTTTGGCCTGTTTCCATTTGCCATCGCGGACATCCTGGAGGTAGGCAACCAGATTTCTTCGCAGGGCCAGCATCAGCATCAGTACATGTTCCGGCAATGAGTGTTGGGCATAATTTCGCGTATTGCAGACGGCTATACCTCGAATCTTGCAACAACCAAGGTCGATGTTGTCGACGCCCGTGGCAGCTACAGCAATCAGCTTCAGTTTGGGCAGTCGCGACAAGTCCGGCTCACGCAGGGGCAGCTTGTTGCAGATCGCAATTGTGGCATCCCGTAACCGCTCTGCGATCTGGCCTTGGTCCGTTTCGCCGTATTCGATCCACTCATGGCCAAACCGAGGTCGTCGGAATTCAGCGTGGAATGTGTCGCGCTCAAGGAAGACAATTCGTTCTATGTTCAAGTCACATTCCTGCTTTGCGAGGTGATCGTTTAACTCCAGACAAATCTGCCGAGACTTTGTGAGCTGCACCCAGGTCGAGCCCCATCGGTTTTTACGATGCTTCGGATTGTATCCATTAATTTGAACAAAACGCTCAGTCCTCGGGGTTTGTGCCACCATGACACCACCGCGCCTACTTAACCTAATTCTTACATAAGTTTGAGTTACCACTCAGAAACAGAATTCGGGACTAAAATCCTGGATAGTGGAATATGTGTTGCATGAAATTGAAGCAGGTTACTGCTTTTCACATTCCGGCTTTTTAAACTACTTCTAAACCAGCGGACACAGACAACCCAGACGGGTTTACAAATAAGGAGAATCTCGATGAATAAAGCAACCAGGCAACTGCTGATTTTAGTGGCATTGTTTGCATATTTGTCCCTCCCAGTCGCCGCTCAGACGACCGGCAACATCTTCGGCTCCGTTACAGATGAGAAGCAGTCCGTGATACCCAACGCCACCGTGACTGCCCGCAGTACCGAGACCAACATCTCACGCACGGTACAAACAGATAGTGATGGCCGATATCGCTTTGAGAACTTGCCGGTCGGACCTTATGAAGTGACTGTCGAGGCGTCTGGTTTTGCCAAGCATGTTCAGTCTGGGATTATTCTTTTATTGAACCAGTCAGCCGTAATTGATGTCACTCTCAAACCCGGCGGTGTTCAAGAAGTAGTGAACGTGGTGGAGAATGCTGCATTAATCAACACCAGCAACGCCGAGGTTGCCACGCGATTTGATTCACGACGGCTGTCCGAGTTGCCGCTCGGCCCTACCCGGAACGTTCTCACCGTTGCCCTTTCGGCGCCCGGGGTCAGCCAACTCGGCGCGGGTCAGACCGGGTTCGCGGCGGGTATCAGCTACTCTTCCAACGGTGGTCGCGTCCGATCAAACAACTTTATGATCGACGGCCAAGACAATAATGAGCCTGGCGTGTCCGGCGCGGCCCAGCCTCTGAACAACCCTGACCTGATCCAGGAAGTGCGCCTTATTACCAACCAATTCCTTGCTGAGTATGGTCGTAACTCCTCTTCGGTTTTTAATGCCATTACCAAGGGCGGGACCAATAACTACCACGGTTCCGCATTTTGGTTCTACAACGGTAACGCCTTGAACGCGTGTAGCAACACAGATAAGAATGCGGGCTTCTGCAATCCGAACTCGGCCAACCCATCACGCCGCCATGCCCCGTTTCGCATTGAGAATCAGATGGGCTTCACAATCGGCGGCCCGCTCAATCTGCCGCGGTTTGGTGAAGGAGGGCCCTCGCTCATCCGTGGACGTGATCGAACATTCTTTTTTGGCTCCTACCAGCGCTGGAGCGACCGCCAGCTCGGCTCGGGCACGACGTTGAACGGCGCGCCGACTGAAGCAGGCCGGCAAGTCCTTCAAGCAGCGGCAGGCGACCTGCCGCAGGTTCGGGCACTCCTGAGGCATTTGCCGGCGGCGCAGGCACCGATCAGCCAGAGCGCCACCTTTACGCGTAACGGGCAAACCTTCACTGTCCCGCTTGGCTCGCTAACGGGCTCCACGGCCTTCTTCTTCGACAATCATCAGGCTTCGTATCGCGTCGACCACAACTTCTCGGGCGATCACATCTTGACGGGGCGCTACTTGTTCAGCGACTCCGATACTGGCGGAACTGGCCAGGCAACACCCCCTGGACTGACCACCAAGAACGTCGCCCGCCAACAGACGCTAGCGTTCGGACTCGTCGACACTTTCACGCCCACGCTGGTTAACGAGCTCCGGCTCGGCTACCAACGTTTTGCAACCAACACCAGCGCGTCGGATCCTGTCTCCGAGGAGATACCGTCTCTGGAGATTTCCCAACTTGGTCTGATCGGTTTCAATGCGGCAGCGAGCAGGACGGCTATTGGCCTCGCAGTTAACCTGCCACAGTTCCGCACAAATAACATCTACCAGATCCAGGATAACCTGTCGTGGACGCGCGGTAACCACGTCGTGAAGGTGGGCACTAACATTATTCAGAACCGCATCCAGAGCTTCTTCTTCCCAACCATTCGCGGCTTGCTCCGGTATGCGACGCTGAATTCTTTTGTCAATGACTTTGCCGAAGCTGCAAACATCAACAAGCCCCTGCCGGGTGGCGAGGCGATTAACAATTACCAGTGGTTAGACCTTCATTTCTACGGCCAGGACGAATGGAAGATTAGGCCCAACTTCACGCTGACTTATGGGCTGCGTTACGAGCGTCCGGGCGAGGCTACGCTCAGTCTTCTGCCCGCCAATGAAAGAATCGTAGCGGTCGCCGGCGGCGATCAGCGGTTTGCACTGTCACCTGTCCCCAAGCTGGATAGGAATAACTTCCAGCCGCGCATCGGTTTCAACTGGAACCCGCGGACCGATTCAGATGGCCTCATCGGATTTCTAACCGGTGGCGATAAGCTGGTGTTCCGAGGCGGATATTCTGTCACGCACGACTACACTTTCACCAACATTGCCTTGAACGTCGCCAGCTCATTCCCATTTGTTGCGGCGGTGAGCTTGGCGGCGAATACAAACTTTGCCGGAGCCCTGTCCGTTCCAAACGCTTTCATCCGCTTGCCGAATGTTTCTAACGCGGGCGTTAATCCGAACGAGTTTACGCGGACGATCGTCGGCGAGGATTTCCGCTCGCCCTACTACCAGAGTTTTAGCTTCGAGGGGCAGCGTGAATTTGGAACAGACGTCGTCTTCCGACTTGGATACGTCGGTTCGAAAGGTTCGGCGCTGTTCCAGACGCTTGACGGCAACCCGCGCCGCTTAGGAACCCTGGCTCCAAACACATGCACGCCCACATTCACAGGCACAAATCCAGATAGCTGTCGTGTTAATCGGACCGCCGCAGTGGTCCGCCTGCGCGCTAACGCGGCTTCTTCGATTTACCACTCTATGCAGGCCAGCGTCGAGAAGCGCCTTAGCCGCGGCTTCAGCGCGGGCGTGAATTACACTTGGAGTTCATTTATTGATGCGGCTTCCGAGATATTCAACCCGTCGAGCGGTGAGGTGGCCGTCTCTCAGGACTCTTTTAACCGCAGCACCGACCGCGCCCGCTCTACCTACGACCGTCCGCACCGCTTCGCCGGCAACTTCGTTTATGAGTTACCGTGGTACCAGAACCAGCAGGGCTTCGTTGGCCACCTGCTAGGCGGCTGGCAGGTCAACGGATTTTTCACCTTTCAAAGTGGCGCACCATTCACAGTGCTGAATGGCTCTGACCCGGCCGGGGCTCTGGCTGGCATCAACACCCTGGTGGGCGATGCCATCCGCCCGAACGTCGTCACTAATTTGGCGCTTGGCGGCATGGCAATCCCTGAAATAATTGCGGCTGGCGGGGCGAGTCTGTTCCAGAGAATCACTGCTGCGCAGCGAGTGGGCAATGCGGGACGTAACATCCTGCGCGCCGATGGCATCAACAACCTGGACTTCGGCATTTTCAAGAACACGCGGATCGGAGAGAATCAAAAGATCCAGCTTCGCGCCGAGTTTAACAACGCGACGAACACGCGCGACTTCGGTATTCCGGAGGGTCGCGTCAATTCCACGAACTTCCTCAATCAATGGGGAACGAATGGCGGCAACCGACGCATCGTGCTCGGTCTCCGGTACGTGTTTTAAACACCAACACTTCGGAAGGCCTTTCGGGCCGAAGGGTCGTCCGAAGCCGCCTCGCGGCGGACTTTTGGCCGGAGAAGAAGTTTCTCCGGCCATTTGCTTTTCCTAACGGCGAACATGTCGAGCTTGTGCAATAATGGCGGCTAGACAAGTCCAACACATTTTCGCCGTCCGAGCCTTAGTGCGAGTCTTTTTGAAGTCCGAAGGGAGGCCAAGCGATGAAAGCGATTCTCCTATCAAGTTTGCTTCTGTTGGTTGCGCTTGCATCGCAGGCGCAAACGCCTACGGCACTCGTGGACACGGCAGAAGTTCAGGTCGTCAAATTCAATTGGAGCAAGGAGCGAATTAATTGGCAACAGAATCCGTTCGGTGGTCCAACCGAGAATTTTCATGAGATGCAGTTTCGCGCGAGGGCGGAGAAGCGCGCCAGCGATGCAAGACGTGCAAACTCGCCGGACGCAAGCAAGCTCGAAAAAGATGCGCGCACCGACGCCGCCATAATCCAGGCCGAGCGCCAGAAGAAGGGACCGCCCCGTTACACTTTTCTCTACAAAACTTCGATCAAAAACACGAGCGAAAAGACAATCAAGGAAATTGACTGGGACTATGTCTTTTTCGATGCCGTGACCGGGGAGGAATTTGGCCGGCGCCAGTTCACGAGCGTCGAAACCATCGGGCCGGGCAAGAGCAAGGAGCTTTCGTTTATGCTGTCAGCGCCGCCGACTCAACGCATTAGCGTGTACGCGCTCGACAAGAACGAGAGAGTCGGGTTTGAGGAACAAGTGATAATCGTTCGCGTAAAATACTCCGATGGCTCGGTATGGCAAATTCCTTAAGGCTTGTTTCCACTCTCATTCAGCCAGCAAGAGCTAAATTTAAGCGACGGATCAGTTGTGAAAATTCGCCCAAGTCTACCCGAAGAAGCAGCTGTTCTAACTCAGATTGCTCACGACGCCAAACGGCATTGGGGTTATCCCGAGAACTGGATTCAGCATTGGCAAGAGGACCTCACGATATCCTCCGATTTCATCAGCAACAACCTGGTCTATGTCGGAGAGCATGAAAACATGATTGTTGGTTTCTACGCTCTGGTTGTCGGAGGTCAGCAAGCCGAACTCGAACATATGTGGGTTGCTCCCGCATACATCGGCACAGGCGTCGGCAAAGAACTTTTCATTCACGCAATGCAGACAGCCGCTGGGGATGACGTCTCTCAGGTTGGGATTACCGCCGACCCTAATGCCGAAGGTTTCTACAAAAGAATGGGAGCGCGCAGAATTGGCGAAGTCTCCTCAGAAATTGATGGTCAAAAGCGCGTGCTGCCTCGCCTGACAGTCGAAACAAGTTCCTAGTTGTCCACTTTCACCGAATTTTTAGCCGCGGATCTACGCGGATGAACGCGGATCATGAAAAGACTATTCCAATCGGTTTGCTTGTTGCTGTTTCAGATCCGCGCTAATCCGCGTGTATCCGCGGCTAATAATTCCGGCCCTACCTAACCTGCAAGTAGCGGGCTTGAGCTGGCCTCTTACGGACCAAACCTCTGTTTGTACTCGCTCGAGGTGAGGAAAGCTTTGACCATCTCGGCCTCGACGAAATTTCCGTTGAATTGATTAAGCTTCGCCAACCAAAAGTCAAAGCCACTAAAGTTAGAGTCGGGCGAATCGTTTGGGTTCCGAAGCAGGTAACCGTAGTACTGCATGAGCACAAACGCCTTGTTGAACTCG
>JAMQPH010000261.1 GCA_023717605.1 Pyrinomonadaceae bacterium | reverse complement strand
TTATTAGTGAGATGTTTATAGGCGGGAGAGCAGCGATGGGCGACAGCGAAACGATCCACGAACTCACACGAAATGGCACAACACAGATGCCTTATTTCGTGCTATTTCGTGTGATTTCGTGGATCGTATTTGCTTTTCAGCGGAGGTCCGTTTACACCGCTGGGGTGAGATTCTCCCGATGTGAGTTACTCCTCGACTAAGCGATAGCTCGCGTGGGAGTCGTAGTCGATGCCGTGTTTCTTCTTCAGCCCCTGAATGTACTTAAGGGTCTCCTTCGTGTGCGGGCTGGGGACCCCCTCGCCGCGTTCCAGAGCCTTCAGACCTTCCCGCCGGCTGAACTGGTCACAAGTATGCAACAGTATTTCCTCGAGACAACTATCCAGGCTCATGCGCTTGTGCTCGGCGAGATCATGTAGCAGCGCTGCGAGACGCTTCTCCAACCGCACCGGCACATCAACTCGTTCAATCTTAAGAGGTGGCGAGGCGACGTTCACACGATGTCCAAAGGCAAGGTGGTATCCGTGCAGATCTCGGACCGTGTAATCACGTAGTCCATAATCTCTGTCTTCCGGCGGCACTACGATTTCGACACCATTCGTGCGCTGAAACTCGTGGAGCTTGTCGGCGTCGCCGACCACGAAATACACCGTGCAGCCTTTGGGATTTGGTGTGCCTTTTTCCAGGAACAATTGCACGTGACCCAGATTCACACCCGCCATCGTCGGTGGTTCGCCCCAGGTGAAAGCCAGCTTGAAGCCAAGTTTTTGCGTGTAGAAGTCGGCTGCGGCAACGATATCGCTGACAATCAAGCCCGGATGTAGTTGCTCGCAATCGACGTCCGGTGCGACAGGTTTAGTCATCAGCTTTTCCTTTCAAGCTTGAGTACACGGTCTTTTCTCATTCTCCGGTGCGTGGGATTTTCGCTTTTTGTCCCAACGCCGATCACGGGGCTGAAGCCTCAGCAGAAAGAGAGCGTCGCGGACAAGCCAATTATCAGGCAGATCCGGCGCCGTTAAAAATTGATTTAGATCGGGTACACCACTCAAGGTATGGAAATTCGCAGGTCAGGAAGGGCGGTTTACCCCCGCTTGCGTTAGTAACACTCAACCTCAGGATAGTCACTTCATAACGCAAGCGGGGGTAAACCGCCCTTCCCGACCTGCGAATTTCCGTACGTTGAATGCTTTAAGGCTTCGCCACCACGAACGGACTAGTTTCAGTTTCGCGGCGATAGAAAACTCTTGGTCGCTGTAGATTACGTTTGTGGGGATCTTCGATCTGTTCATCGCCTTCGACGAAGATAACTTCAAGGCCTATCCCTCGAGCACCTCGGTCGATCGTCTCCTGCTGCATTTGAGGTACTCGGTTGGTCGCGTAATCCAGCCATTCTCTCAACAGCAACAGACTATCCTTAGGCTCGACATCCGCGGCCGGAGTCTTCAGCCCCTCTTCTACGAGCGCATAAGTGAGGTATCCATGTCCCAACCTCGAAGCCTCCAACGCCGCTTGATAGCTTTGCGCGGCCGTCAGGATGTACATGCCTTTCTCATAGGCCAGCTGCGCCAGTCCTTTGCTGTTCATAGGACCGCGGCGTTTCTCTTCCGCTTCGAGTGCCTGTCCAGAGTTGCAGGCATCAATCACCAGCAAGAGTTGCCCGGCATCAATGCCTTCAATCGCCCGCTCGAGTTCTTCATCGGAGATGCTGTGCGCAAGAATACGCTGTAGTCCCACAGGACTGAGATTCTTGCGACTGCCGATGTAGCCGAGATCGTGAGGGACCAGATAGAAGCGACTACCCTGCGCGGTACCATGTCCGGCGAAGTAGATAACCACAGCATCCTCAGGTTGTATCTTCGCCGGCAGATCCGTAAGCAACTTCAGGATGCTGGCCTTGGTAGCACCTTTGTCGGTAAGAGACATGACCTCGACGCGCTCATAGTTGCCTAGCTTCGCTTGCTGGCGTTTTAGTTCATCAGCAAAGGCTTGCGCATCAGCCACCGCATATTTCAAGTTGTAACCTGCGTTAGCATATTGATTGACACCGACGGCCAGAACATAGACAACTCCTTTGCGTTTAAGGTTGTCGGCGCCGTTGATGGTTAAGCTTGCGTCACTGCTTTTGACGTTATCGACATTGAAAACGTAGGCCGTCAGGCGATTCTCTCCAGCAACAATCGGAATCGTTGCTTCAAGCGTGACACTGTTTTGTCCCTTCAACACATCGCCGTGCCAGAACTTTACCAAAGAGCCGTTGCGAAAGAGCCGCGCGTCCTGTGCTCCTGCTTGAGCTTGAGAGACGTTGATCTTCACTTTGAGATTGCGTGCGGTGATAGTCGTATCGGGCCCAGCATCAGCCAGGGTCAAATTCAGCTGCGGCTGGCGACGGTCCTTCTTCGAAATATCTGATGGCGCTATCGGAGCCTTGCCGGCAAGAATGTCGTTAAGCAGACCTGGATAATAGAAGTCACCAAAATAAGCTTCAACGGGAGCGTAGTCGAAAGTATTGTTGTTGAATCGCCAGACTATCTTGTTCCATGAAGCCGCCGAGCCATCGAAAAGGCCGTCCGGCGTGACGACGATCCAATCCTTCTCGTCAAACGCAATCAAGGTGGCAAGCTCTTTACCGGAAGTCACCTCCCAGACCTTGATGCTGTTATCCTCGCTTCCGCTCACCAGATACTTACCATTCGGAGTGAAGGCGACTGATCTGACCTCGCGAGAATGGCCTGTGAGAGTTCGCAACTCTTTGCCGGTCGAGACATCCCACAGTTTAAGATTGTTGCTGCCGCTAGCGAGCATCTTCCCGTCAGGACTGAAAGCCACTGATTCGACGGGTTTGGAATGCCCCTCGAGCGTTCGCAACTCAGTGCCGGTTGAGACATCCCACAGCTTAACGGTTTGGTCCCAACTACCGCTGGCGAGTGTCCTTCCATCAGGACTGAAGGCAACTGGTTCGACTTCCCGAGAATGCCCCTTAAGAGTGTGCAACACGGTGCCGGTTGAAACATCCCACAGCTTTACAGTGCGGTCCCAGCTGCCGCTGGCGAGCGTTTTTCCATCCGGACTGAAGGCAATTTTCTGAACCGTATAAGTATGCCCTTTGAGAGTACGCAACTCTCTGTCGGTCGAGACATCCCACAGCTTGATCGTGCTGTCGCCACTCTCAGGCGCGCTGCTGCCACTCCCGATTGCAACAGTCTTCCCGTTGGGACTGAAGACGACCGACTCGAGCCCGTCAAACTGTCCTTTGAGAGTGCGCAACTCTTTACCGCTTGAGACATCCCACAGTCTAACCTTGCCGCTGTTACTGCCGCTGGCCAGAGTGTTGTCGTCGCCGAAAGTGACTGAGTTAACCCAACCATTATCAGTCGGAAGAGTGCGCAACTCCGACGCGAGACTCCACAGTTTGACTTCGCCGCCACTGCCGCCGGCGAGAGTGTTTCCGTCTCGACTGATGGCGACTGAGTTCACTGGACGCGAATGCCCTTCGAGCGTGCGTAACTTTCTTCCCTTCGAGAGATCCCACAGCTCGATCGTATTGTCGCTATTCCCGCTGGCGAAACTCTTCCCATCAGGATTAAGCGCGATCGAGTTAACATAACGCGGATGTCCGTCAAGCTTTCTCAACTCTTTGCCGGTCGAGACTTCCCACAGCTTAAGGGCGTCGCTGAATCCACTAGCACCGCTGATCAGAGTCTGCCCATTAGGACTGAAAGCGACTGACCTGATCTCGTCAGAATGCCCTTCGAGAGTATGCAGCTCGGAACCTGTCGAGGCATCCCACAGCTTGATCGTGTTGTCCTCACCACCGCTGGCGAGAATCTTTCCATCAGGACTGAAAGCGACTGACTGTACCCGCTTGGAATGCCCTTTGAATATCAACACTTCTTTGCCGGTCGAAACATTCCAGAGTGTGACGTTATCGAGACCGTTGCTGGCGAGAGTTTTGCCGTCCGGACTGAACACAACTGACTCGACCCACGAAGTAGAAGAGTCGCCCTTGAAATTGCGCAGCTCGGCGCCGGTTGAGACATCCCACAACTCGACCGCGTCGAGACTCCCGCTGGCCAGACTCTTCCCGTCGGGACTGAAGGCGACTGAATTAACCAAACCGGAGCTCTTGATGGTGCGCAACTCGGTGCCGGACGAAACCTCCCACAGTTTGATCGTGTAGTTAGCGCTGCTGGCGAGAGTTTTCCCGTCGGGACTAAAGGCGACTGAGAGAACCTGGCCATAGTCTCCTTTTAGAGTAGTCAACTCTATCCCGGTCGAAACATCCCACAGCTTGATCGTGTGGTCCGCGCTACCACTGGCGATCAGCAACCCATTGGGACTGAACGCGACTGTGAGGACATATCCCGTATGCCCGGTCTGGATAACCAACTCCGGCCTCTGCGCGGGAGTTGCGATCGCCGCGAGAAATATGAGAGCCGCTACACTAAATGAGCGATTAGTACTGAATGAGCGATTGGTACTGAATATCATGTCAGTTCTTCACTCCTTAGGAGTGAGATGTTTATAGACCAGAACCAAAAAATACCCGCGCCGTTCCGAGGTTTTTCACTCCGTTGGGAGTGAGATGTTCATAGACCCGAACACAATCAAAACCCTGCGCCGTTC
>JAMQPH010000260.1 GCA_023717605.1 Pyrinomonadaceae bacterium | reverse complement strand
GAGGACATCCCACGTAATCGCATTTTTTTCAAATGCTTCACGGTAGATCCCGAGACCCAAGTTCTCCAGCCACGCTGATACACGATCATTCATCATGGATAAAGTTGCTGGTGGATATTCCGGCCCGTGAAGGGTAGGATTAACTGCGTTAAGCGTAGGAGGTTACTCGTTGCGGATAGTAATCCTTCAATCGATGATACACGTATGATGAACAGCGCTTCCACGAATTCGATCCCTAAAGGGCCTTTCACTCGAAAAGCGGAGCGCTGGCTGGTAGGCATGGCCATGACGGTCATCGCGTACCTGATCGAGAAAGCCGTATTGCGTTCTATCAGGCGCAGTGGCACGAAGTCTTCGTTGCGGGAACGAACTGCATCGTAAACCATTTTTATCCTCAACGCCCTCGCAGCAGATCGATCACCAGGCCAACGGTTAGCAGACCTGCAACGACCCCGAATGTGATCGGTACCCACGCGGGAACAACCGTCGATGTGACCGTGATTCCGCTTGCCAAAACACTTGCCGCAGCGGTCAGGCCGAGCACCAGACGCCGTCCCGTACGGCGCACCATATCCTCCAGCGAATTAGCCTGAAAGTTCACCACAAGCTTCTGGCCAGGGCTGGCACCGATGAGGTGTTCGACTGCCTCGATCACACGCAGGGCCCGTACCTTAAACTTTTGCGCTTGATACACGAGCGTCTTCGGATTGAGTGCAGCGCCCATGCGCTTGACCGTCCAACGAGTCAAGAATTTGCCGGCTACGTCGTAAGGATCGAGTTCTGGATCGAGATCGGCGGTCGCCAGTTGTACCTGGGCAAGTGCCTTGACGGCGAGTGTGAGCGAGGCTGGTAGCGGGACCCCATGCCGTAACGAGACCGCACTCATTTCTTGCAGAATCGGCCCGATCTGCATCTCGGCAAGCGAGGCGGCGCGGTGTTTCGCCATCACTTCCCCGATCTCGCTTTGGAATCGGGGCACATCGAGATCGGTGCGATCAATGGAGCCAGTCATCATCAGTGTGACATCGGTGACAAACGCAGCATCTTCCTGCCAGAGCGCCATCAACAATAACAACAGGTGCTCGCGGAAGTCGGCGCCGACCGTGCCGACCATCCCGAAATCGAGAAAGTAGATGCGGTTCTTCCACCACATCAGGTTACCCGGGTGGGGATCGGCATGGAAGAAGCCATCGACGATGATCTGTTCGTAGTAGCTCTCCAACAGTTGACGGGCGGCCTGGATGCGCTCTGAACCCGGCGGTGCCTGCTTGATCGGGATACCCTGGATCTCTTCCATCACCAGTAATCGAGATGTGGACAGGTCCCGGTACACGCTGGGTACGGCAAGGCGATCATAGCCTGCGAGCACCGCCTGCATCCGCCCGATGTTGTCAGCCTCCTGACGGAAGTCGAGTTCACGGTGAAGCGAGGTGGAGAGGTGTTTGAATACGGCCTCCATATCGATTACCCGATTGAGTGCGGGACGCTTTCCAACTTTCTCGGCAAACACTTCGAGCAGGGCAAGATCCTGTTCGATTTCAGCACGAGCGGTGGGTCGCTGAACTTTGACGACGACCCGATCACCGTTTTCGAGTGTCGCACGGTGGACTTGAGCAATCGTGCCGGCGGCGAGCGGCTTCGGGTCGATCGACTTGAACACATCCTCCCACGGTACTCCCAGTTCCTGCTCCGAAACACTCACAACCTCGCTCTCGGTCATGGGCGGCACGTGGTCCTGCAACAGGGCAAGTTCCTCAATGTACTCGACCGGAAGGAGATCCGGGCGGGTCGACAACACTTGCCCGAGTTTCGAGAATGTCGGACCCAGCTCTTCCAGAGCCGTGCGTAAACGCTTGGCTTGCTGACGGCGGATGGCCATATCCGGTTCGTCAGATTGGCCGAACAGCTCTGTGAGGCCATGCTTTGCCATCACGGTGGCGATTTGCGTACCTCGAGCTAGCAGGCGAGGCTCAAAAGATGGAATTTCACCCTTCGGTTGGTGCGCTCGCACCGAGTCCGAAGTAAGCGCATCAGTAGATGACAAGGTGTTCACGATAATCACGGTGCAGCGGGCATTGTGACTGATGCGGTTCGGTACGTTGCCGAGCAAAAACTCCTTTCGACCTGCCATGCCAAAATTGCCGACCACCAGGACATCGACCACCTCCTGCTCAACGGCGCGGACGATCGCCAATGCCGGATCGGCATCAATGACGACCAGGGCATGACCGCGCTCCCCGGCTACCTGCCGCGCGAAGCGCGCCAGTTCATTGTTGGCGGCAGCAGCGCGTGTACGTTCGGCTTCGCCGAATTCTGTGGCGGACGGATACTGCGGCACCACCACCTGCACTACGAACAGCTCTGCGTCGTAGCGGTCGGCGAACCCGGCGGCCCAGTGGACGGCCCGGTCGGCGGTTTCGGAACGGTCAGTGCCTACCATCACGCGCCGTATGGCGTGACTCTCTAAATGAGTTTTCATAAACGTAGGTAACCTTTTCGAAGACCAGCCTCGGTATTTATAGGATCACTAGCGCTAGGTTCTGTTGAGGTTTCAGTATCACGACGAGAGGGGTAGCGTGTCAATGCCGGTTTCTCGGCGGTGCGTACTGGCGCGCTCGATGAGATGTGCATGACCTTATCCTTTTAAAACCAATGGGGTCCTGCAATCACGCGTTCACGGGACTCACTGGCAATGGACGGGTCATGAGGTAAACGTGTAGCGGGGTGGATGTGCCACTGCAAGATCGGCAGCTACTTCGACGCTCCTGGGGAACAGGGGAACATATATACGAGTTCTCCGAGCACGAACGTCGAAAAGGCTGTACGGCCTTCTTTAACTTCTTGACAGCTTCGGGTTCCTGGTTGACCATCCATTCTGCAGAGCATTCGGACGTCTTCGAGGATTCGTGTCCAAGGGGAAGTCCCGAAACCTCCAGCCCGAGACTTTCCTCGGAGGTCCCTTGCTGTCCCTGCTCACCACTGCTTGCAACAGATTTCGCGGCGTGTCCCGTTGCCGTCGTCACTACTACTCCTGCCCAATTTCACGTGGGGCACAACCGTCATCGTGAGGAAGCCGGTTTCTGATTGTGTGCCTTCAGATCGACCCCTCGAAGATCCTCTTCCAGCGCCATGAAAATGTGTTCAAGGCCTTGATTCCACCCCCGAGTGAGTGCATCGGGAGAGGTCTCGCTCAACTCCACCATCTGCTGATAGTCGCGTTGAAACACAATCGCTTTCCGCGTCGAGTTATCTTCGATCAACACGAGATGCATTCCCACGACCGCTTTCTGCTCCCCCGGTTGACGGTAGTCCCCGTACAAGGCTGTCACTGTTCCCTCCAAAATGTGCGTTGCGTCCAGAAGGCTTTCGCCGCATGCAGACCGCCGAATCCGCCGCCGATGATGACGACTCTGCGGCCTTGAGGTCTTTCTTTCATTGAAACTCTATTCGGCTCCATATGAGTCCTGTCCATTCCCCCCCTGAGAAGCTTGCTCCTACCAAGGCAATCAAAGTCACCCGCTTTCTTCACGAGCTTCGACGAGAGCATCGCCGAGGCGCAGATCGGCACGATCTGATCGTCGGCGCCGAGATCCGCTCTAGTAGTCGACCAGCCGCGCCCACTCGGCGGCTTTGAAGGCGTCTGCGCGGGTGGCGCGCGGCGGATAGATCCACTGCGTGTTGATCTCGCGCTTCATCGCCTTGGCCTTGTCGCCGCTCAGCTCGACCTTGCTGTCCCAGCCTCTGGTGAACACGGCGACGGACGGGCCAAGATCGAGGCAGGTAACGTAGTTCTTCTGCTGATATGGCTCCAGCGGCACGCCGAGCAGGTCCGCCGCCGCGTTGAACCCGGCGGAGGCACCGAGCCGGTTGGCATGCTGGCACGACATGAGCGCTTGATGGCCCAGTTCGTCCGTCGCCGCGTTCGCGGTGTCGCCGGCTGCGAAGATCGTCGGCACCTCGGCAACGCGCAGATTGCGGTCAACCACCAGTCGGCCGGAACGATCGCGCTCAGCCGGGACTTGCGCGGTGAGTGGATTCGCGCGAAAGCCGGCCGCCCAGATCACGGTCGCGCTCTCGATGGACTGCCCGTCGCTCAGGGTGACGCCGCTCTCGTTCACCGCCGAGACGCCCACGCCG
>JAMQPH010000217.1 GCA_023717605.1 Pyrinomonadaceae bacterium | reverse complement strand
CGTATTCCATCGCGAGCGGCACCGTACACAGCATATAGGCTGGCTCCGCGCAGCGGTGCTGGGCGCAAACGACGGTATCGTCTCAACCGCTAGTCTGGTTGTTGGTGTCGCCGCGTCGCACGCAACTCATGCCGGGGTGTTGGTGGCAGGTCTCGCGGGTTTGGTTGCCGGAGCCATGTCCATGGCGGCGGGTGAATATGTTTCGGTCAGCTCCCAGTCAGATACCGAGCAAGCGGACATCGAACGTGAGCGCACGGAACTGGCCGCCAATGAACGTTACGAAAAGAAGGAGCTTGCCGCGATCTACGTCAAACGGGGGCTCGATTCGACTTTGGCAAATCAAGTCGCCGAACAACTAATGGCGAAGGATGCACTTGCCGCACATGCCCGCGATGAACTAGGCATCTCAGAAACCATAAGTGCTCGACCTGTTCAGGCGGCGCTTACTTCCGCCCTCACGTTTACAGTTGGTGCCGCACTACCTTTGCTCGTAGTTGTCATTGCACCGGCCACCAGCCTCGTGTGGCTGGTTGCAGGAACGTCTCTGTTCTTTCTCGCACTTCTGGGTGCTTTGGCCGCTTATACAGGCGGTGCGCCCATCCTAATAGGAATGGTGCGTGTCACATTCTGGGGCGCTCTTGCAATGGCAATAACAGCAGGCATAGGTGCTTGGTTTGGGACGGCTGTGTAAGACTTAAAAGAACCGAACGGAATCACTCTGAAGGAGTGCGGGTCCTTGACCCAGGCAGCAGCCGTGCACTTTCATGATTTAGTTAAATTGGAAAAAGGGGAGAAATCAGATGAGTGCTCAGCAACTACAACATTCAAAATATGGATTCAGTAAGACACTTGATGTTCCTTACGAACAGGCTGTCGAAAGGGCGCGGGCCGCGCTCAAGGCCGAGGGCTTCGGCGTGCTTTGTGAAATTGACATCAAAGACAAACTGAAGGAAAAGGTCGGCGTGGATTTCCGCAAGTATGTGATCCTCGGCGCGTGCAATCCGGCTCTCGCATACAAGACTCTACAGCAAGAGATCAACATTGGATTGCTTCTTCCCTGCAATGTCATCGTATATGAGGCTGACGAAGCTGGGAAATCTGTCGTTGCGGCGATAGACGCCAAGACTATGCTGTCGGTTGTAGGAGCCAATGCGACTCTCGACGCAGTAGCTACCGAGGTGAGTGAAAAGCTCAAGCGGGTAGTCGCTCAGCTTTAGCCATAAAACGTATAACCGCGATGCGCGTCGTTGAACTGCCTGGTAACCTGCTGGGCGCACCTCGTCCGAGTAGCGTTGCGGTTTGTAGATAGAGGAATGGCATCAGCTCTTGTCTAGTCGTTCTCTGGCATTCCTGATTGACGGCCCAGCAAGAGTCTTCCTTCCTGCCGAACAGGTGGCTGGTTAAAGCGCAAGAACTGCTTTGCGATGTGTGGAAAGACACCATATAGAACCGCATATGGAGGGTTTGACCGCCGCAGTCTAACAAAGGCGCGGGTACGACGATGCAAAATCAACCCACTGCAAACATCGAGGGCTGTTCGCCGTTAGAGCGTAAACGGCTATCGTTTCTCGACCGCTTCCTCACCCTCTGGATTTTTCTGGCAATGGGCGTCGGGGTGCTTATCGGTTTCACGAATCCGCAAGTCGAGGGCTTCGTCAACCGCTTTCAATCCGGCACTACTAATATTCCTATCGCCATCGGGCTGATTCTGATGATGTACCCGCCACTCGCTAAAGTGCGCTACGAAAACCTGGGAGAAGTTTTTCGCGACTGGCGCATACTAGGATTGTCTCTGATTAAAAATTGGATCATCGGCCCGGTCTTAATGTTCGCCCTCGCCATCATCTTCCTGCACGACCGACCTGAGTACATGGTCGGTTTGATAATGATTGGACTAGCGCGCTGCATCGCCATGGTCATCGTGTGGAACGAACTTGCCCGCGGCGACAATGAGTATGCCGCCGGACTCGTAGCCTTCAACAGCGTGTTCCAAGTCTTATTTTATAGCGTCTATGCGTGGCTGTTCTTAACGGTACTACCGCCTCTTTTCGGGTTGCGTGGCAGCATCGTCGACATCAGCATCGCTCAGATTGCCAAAAGCGTCTTCATTTACTTGGGGATTCCGTTCATCGCTGGGATGCTCACTCGACTTGTGCTCGTTAAAGCCAAAGGCAAAGAGTGGTATCACAGTATCTTCATTCCAAAGATCAGTCCGCTAACGCTGGTAGCGCTGTTATTCACCATCGTGGTGATGTTTTCGCTCAAGGGGAACCTAATCGTGCAGCTTCCCTTCGACGTGGTACGGATTGCCATACCGATGCTTATCTACTTTGTGGTGATGTTCCTAATCAGTTTCTACATGGGAAAGCGAATCGGCGC
>JAMQPH010000169.1 GCA_023717605.1 Pyrinomonadaceae bacterium | reverse complement strand
TCGGTGAATGTGTTCAATCACGTGAATCTCGGGAACCCAGAATCAAATATCGGGAATCCCGCAAGCCCGAACGCCAGCGCCGGCCGGATTACGTCAACCGCGTTCTTCGGTGCCGATCTACAGCGTAATTTCCAGTTGGCTTTGAGGTTCTTATTCTAGTGAGTTGGGAACTCTGAACTTTAGTCGGGTTGAAATAAACAGTAAACACCCACATCCGTGTGCAACTAAAAGGAGAAGCCATTCCAGGGGCTTCTCCTTTTTTCTACCTCGCTCGCCAAAATCAGGTGTCTGCCAGGAATTTTTAGGGCACTCTTGATCCCTCCAGGTTTAGTACGTCCCTTCTTTTCCCGACAGGTAGTTTTGCATAGAGTTCGACGAACGCAGCGTTGGTCCAGCCGAAACCGATCACGTTGTAGTCGTAGCCGAACTTGATCCCGCCTGCAACTTCCGACTCGCGGCGCGCGACGTCGTACTTCTCCACAATCGTATTGTGCTGAGCGAACTCTTTGAGAATCAGGGACAGGAAATTCGTCGTGATGCGGTCGGCCTCCGCGTTGTAACCATAGCGACGCAAGCCGTCGACTGCGATCATCTGCATTGGCGCCCAGCCGAAGGGCGCGTCCCACTGGCTGCCGGACACGTTCGTGCTGGTCTGCAAGCCGCCGGGCAGTTCGAAGAGCTTTAGGTTTACGACAACGCGCGCCGCCTGTTGCGGGCTGGCGATCCCGACCCACAGCGGGTAAAAAGTCGTTATAAAGGGATAGCGCCGAACCTTCTTCTCAACGAAGTTATAGTCGTAGTAAAGACCGTCCTGTTCATCCCACATTAAACGGTTGATGGTTTGACGCCGCACTTGAGCCCGACTAGTCCAGACGTGTGCTTGGCCAGCGCAGCCGAGTATCGATAGTATCTCGGCCGTGTCCATCTCCATCAAATAGAGCAACGAATTCAGGCACACTGGATCGTAATGGACGATATCAACGCTGAAGGGCCCGAATCGATTCGAAGGATCGAAGCCGGATTCGCGCATCGACCGGTCGCCGACGTAGAAGAGCGGGGTCAACTCGTCGCGCGCACGGTCGTAGTATTGCGCGATGTCGTAATCTCTAATTTCATGCGTGCGATAATATTCGCAAACGCGCTCGTAGTGAGTTCGTCCTTCGGCGTCGCGCTCATCGGCGATTACTTCAGGAGCGGGACCCATGCCGGAATCATAATAGCGGCTCAAACCGGTCTCGGCGGTTAGGTGAGGGTCTTCCGTCCAGAAGCGATAGTAACTTTCAATCGCGGGCACTGCGTTTTTGAGCCACGCCGTGTCATTCGTTTGCCGATGGACGCCCAAGATCATCTGTGTCAGGAACGGCGGATGCGACCGAGATAAAAAGTAAGAGCGGTTGGCATTCAAGACCACGCCGTAGTTTTCGATTTGGTAAAGATGATTATCAATCATGTTCTTGGCGAGCACGCTTTGGCCGTCGCGCAAGAGACCGACTTGGATAAAGTAACTGTCCCATCCATACATCTCGTTGAAGCGTCCACCCGGTACGACATATGGATGTGGCAGGTAGAGCAGACCCGGTTCCTGTAGCGCACCGGCGAGGGATTGGGGCAGTCGACAGATCTCAATGTGGGCAAAATCTTCCGGCTTCATTTGGCCGCGCAACTCCTGTTCGACGCGCGCCAGGTTCTCTTGAACCGAAACGTAAACCTTCCACCGCGTGATGTTCGACGTTGCAAACTTCGGGTCAACGGCCGCCTCCGCCATTTGCGCGTTCGAGCGCATCAAGGTCCCCCAACCTTCTTTTATGTAGCGGCACGCGGCTTCGAGTTGCGCGTCGTTTGCACGTGTCGGACTCATGAAACCGCCCTCCATTCTCTCCAATCAAATCGTTGCGGGAATCTCGGACACCGGACCTCCACCTGCGGCACACCGCACTCTCATCCCTAATTTATAGTTTTATTTTGTTCATTCGCCTGATGTGTTTCGCCAAAGCGATCGGATAGCTTCCGGTAAGGAATCAGCATCAACGCGAGAAGCGTGATCGGCACTACCGGGAATAGAAACGCATTATGAACATTAAGCTTCTGTGAGACGATGCCGATAATCAGCGACCCTGAGGTTCCGCCGAGTGCCGAGAAAATGATAAGCAATCCAGTCATTGAACTATGATGAATCTTTTCCAGCTTACTCAAGACAATCGAGCAGATCGTCGGGTAAATCGGTCCCAGAAAAAACCCGACGAGAGAAAAGACGAATGCCAACGTGGGCGCTTCGTACCAATTGGCGTAGGTGTTCGTTACCGGATTCCTCGTCTGGCTCAACACAAAGAGCGTGAGGATCAAAGCTCCACCGAGATAAGCAAGTAGGATGAGCAACCAGGAGAATCGTTTCAACAGCGAAGCTGTCAGGAAACGGCTAAGAGCTATCGAACCAGCATAGATGCTCAAAAACGAAGCGGATTGCGCCTGCGAAAGGCTGAAAATTTCCCGGTTGAAAGTCGGCAACCAGGTGCCGAAACTCTGCTCAATCATGACGTAAAGAAAAGCGCAGACAACGAACACCCAGACCATCGGATACTTCATCAAGCGAAACATCTCGAAGAAGTTGGAGCGGTTAGCTTCCTGATGAACGGCACTTTCTTCCACGTCCGTAACTAGCATCAAGACCAGAGCCAGCGCACTCAACGAGGCGATTAACCAATAAGTATTGTTCCAGTGGCTCCATCCGATCATCAACGAAAACAAGAGAGGTCCGGTCAGCGAACCGACCATGAAAGTTCCTTCGAGCGTGTTCATCAAACCGGCATGTTCCTTCTGATCCGACGTGATTAGTCCGACCGTCGAATAAACGGAAATTTTCATTAACGCGAAGCTCGACCCGACCACCGCATAGAGGATCGGCGCAACCCAGAAACCGCGTACCGCAGCGACGAGGACGCTCGCGAGCGTCACGGCCAAGAGTCCGAAGATCATTGATCTCTTATATCCGAACTTCGGAACGTAAGAGGCGAGCAAGAAAGAGACGATGACAATCGAAAGGTCCTTATAGGCTTCGAGGCTGGCCGCCGTTATCCTGCTCGTCTGGTAATCAACAATGACTTGAGAGATGACGATCCCGACTGTGTTCAAGAGGATGGCGAACACGAAGAAATTCAATAGCAGAGAGATGCGGACTTTCGAGAGGATCTTCATCATTACTCCTAGATTTGACTGCCGCTGGTGTTAGTGCTCGTGAGCGGATCGTAGTATTTTGACATCCCGTGTGCGGTTGTAGTCTTTAACAAGATCGTAATGATCTCCAAATGGAAGGGTTTATAGGAAAGAGGAAATATTTCTGGCGCCGGACTTCTCTGTCATACTCATGTTTCTCCTGAGGCCCGGTTCACAAGGAACTTATCTGAGCGTCAAGCTACAAAATGGAATCGATACTTCGGCTTGGTAACTGTAAGAATAAGTTAAATACCGCATTCTAACCACCAAATTCCTGTGGGTTTGCTTTGAAACAAATGGGGCAAATCGTCGCTCATTACAGAACCGGGAGCGGTAGCGACCGGATCCTACACTCAATTCTCTTGATCGGTTTTACTTGGCGTTGAGTGTTGGATCCGGTCGCTACCGCTCCCGGTTCTGTAATGGAGCAGGACCTTTCCCGTAATTGCATTCGTGAGCTATCGTTCTAGTCTGAGTTTTGAAAGCTAGGAATGCCGCCTTTGCTTTGTCATTAAAGGAATGACCGATGGCCGACCTTAGGCTCAAGAATGTGTCCAAGATCTACCCCGGAAACATTTGCGCCGTCGCCC
>JAMQPH010000141.1 GCA_023717605.1 Pyrinomonadaceae bacterium | reverse complement strand
CCGCCGCATCCTCTTTGCGAAATCCCTGACCGTCCATCCTCTTGCCCTAACTGCCTCCCTGAGGCGCGCTCCCGGTGTCACGTCACCCAGAACCTACAGCCTCTCCGGTGGCTTGTCAAGACCGAGGGCTTTGACACAGTGAATTGCTTTTCGGCCAGCACGGCTCGATCCATCACGTGGTGCTTGGCCGATGGGCTCCACGCCGTGAACTCGACCGGAACGCCACCACCCGGCTCCGGTGGGCCCATAATTACCAAGTGCCCAGACCAGCGAAGCCCGGCCAGTAGCCTGTACTTCCGGTTGACAACGCGAGTCGTCGCTTTGATTACCTGACCCAGGCTCATCTCTTCCTTCTTTCTCGCCGACAAGCCCGGCATTGTGGTCGCAGTCGATCGGCAGTCGACGGGTGCCGCTCGAAACAGGCGACGTCCGCCCAGTGGCCGTCTGCGCTGGTGCACCACTTCGCTTTTGTACCATCGATTATCATGTGCCTCGCCTCGTTCGTCCAGCGCTCCGCCCCTCGATAGCGCGCGCGGTTGCGATGATTGATGCACCGTTGACAGGTTCGCCCGCGGTTTCGTCGGGTAGCGGCGGTCCATCGCTTTCGTCGTCGTCGTTCTGCTGCGTCGTGAGGCTTCCCGCATCGGTTGCACGTCGCCAGAGACGAAGGTAGCGATCCCAGCACCTCTGCGAGACTGTGCGGAGAACCCATGTCACGCGCGCTCCCTCTTCAAACAATTCAACATCGCCTCGACCAGCACGTAGAACTTGGACATCGCGGGCTTGTCGGGTTCAAGCGTCTGGGCTGCGGCAAACTCGAGCACGAGCTCCCATGACTCACCAACCGTGCCGGTGCGGACGGCCTCGAGCTGGAGCGCGACGAAGAGAAGGCCGGTCATCGGTAGTAGTACTCCCGAATCTCGCGAGCGGCATATGCTGGTTCATCGCAATGGCAATTTGCATGCCTCGTGCCGTCAGTCATGGTCACCATGATCTGATGCCCCGCTTTGATCTCAACTAGCAGTCTGCGACTGATCGGCCGATCATGCCAAAAGAAATGCACCGACCCATCGCCGCATGGCGAGATGAACGGTTCGTTACCACCCGGGAAAATGCCGTCGGCTTGTGCGAGGAACAGCAGCGCGCGGCCCCATGTTTCGGCTGAGATCGCCTCAGCGTTGTCGTCGTCCCAGTCGCCGACTGAGGCGATCGGAATCAGTTCGGCTATTTTGATGAGGCCGGTCATTGCGGCTTCCCTGTCAACCGCCGGCTCGACAGTGACCGTCAGCCCCTCCTTGTCGCAGTACTCCTCGAACGTCTGCACATCGACCACGCGAATCATCTGCATCTCTCCTTCCCGATCGTCGTCAACTCGTAAACCGTAATCCACTTGCCGCTCTTCGTCGGCCCCATCCGCACGACTCGGATCCAGCCGATGGCCAGTCGGGCGGCGAGAGAGCGGGGGGTCATGGTTTCACCTCGAAAAGACCATCAGTAACCGTTACCACATAATGATCGGCGACTCCCAAGCCGTTACATTTGTGCCACTCGCCGCTACTGCGTGGGCTACTGAATCCGGAGGCTTGCCTGGCGGCGGCCTGGGCCATCTCCTCCAGGCGCGGGTAGTCGTATTGGGCAACGAACGTCTTGGGTTTCTCGAGTTCACGCACGCTTCCTCGCTTTCTTCTTCCCGACCAGCGACAACCAGTCGGAGCGTTTCACCAGCACAACAGCGACAGGCTTTGCTTCTGGCGACGGCTTGTCTGGTGAACCTACCAGATGATCTCGCGTCGCTTCGGCCCAGTGGCACAGGCCGAAGTCGCACTCCCACGCCCAGCCTCGACCGACCTTGAGTTTTCCTGCCTTAGCCACGTCTACTCGTTTTCATCTCGTTCTCTTTCCTGGTTTTCTCGACAAGCCGCCGGCATGCCGTGCGGTTGGACTCCACCCGCTTGGCCTCCGCGAGATTCGCCTCGTAGTTGGCGCGCCAGGAGTACCGCGTTGGCTGCTCCTCGCCTGGGTTCAGCTGGCGTGGTCGAGCTCCCTGAAATGCCACCCATGCACTGAGCACCTGACGCGGCACTTCATCGAACGCGATGCAGCAAAACGCGCCGCGCTTTTCCCGATTGTCGAGAAATCGCTCTTGCTTCGGCCGGGGTTTCGGCTTTGCCAGCGACTTGCCCTCGACGTAAATGGCCGTTCCGTTCTGCGCGAGTCCAGCGTAGTCGCTGTGGCCCTCGGGGATGCCGGATGCTTGGGAGTGGAGC
>JAMQPH010000119.1 GCA_023717605.1 Pyrinomonadaceae bacterium | reverse complement strand
GGATCCTCTGCAGTGTCGAGTTGGAGCACCATCCATTTAGGGTATGGAACGCCAGGATCCGAAGCGGCGTCGAGTTCCTTAATATCATCGTTCGACAATCGAAGGTCGACCGCGCGAATGTTGTCTTCGAGTTGATCCGCTCTCCTGGCAGCAACTATTACGCTGCTAACAGCCTGACGACTGAGTACCCAAGCGATCGCTACGCGTGCCGGACTGGCGTCGTGTCTTGCGGCTACTGCTTTGAGTGCCGCTATGACCTTGTAGCCCATCTCCTTGTCGAAAGGGACGAACTGACCTGCATCAGCAAATCGGCTCTCAGCCGGCGGCGGATTGTTGTGGTCATATTTCCCAGACAAGAAACCACCCGCGAGCGCACTCCAAACAAGTATGCCGATGTCGTGATACTCGGCAAACGATTGAAACTCATGTTCGAGGCCTCGACCAACGAGACTGTAATACATCTGGGCAGTTACATATCGCTCGAGCCCCATGCGCTTCTGCAGCATGACTGCAGTAGCCGCCTGCCATGACATGAGGTTGGAAAGCCCGATATAGCGTACCTTCCCGTGGCGCACAAGATCGTCGAGCGTGCGCAGGGTCTCCTCGAGCGGTGTGTTGCTGTCCCATCCGTGCACCTGGTACAGATCGATGTAATCGGTCTGGAGCCGCCTTAAACTACCCTCTACTTCGCGCATGATGTTCACGCGGGTCGCGCCGCTGCGGTTGAAGTTCTCACCCATCGGAAGCCGGACCTTTGTGGCCAGTACGATCTCTTCCCGGATGCCCTTCAAGGCGTTGCCCAAGAGTGTCTCGCTCTCCCCGAGACTGTATACGTCGGCCGTGTCGATGAAATTGATGCCTCGGTCCAAGGCCAGCTTCACCATCCTCGTGGTGTCCTCCTGGCCCAGGTTGCCCATGTTCATCTTACCGCCGAACTGCATGCTGCCGAGCGCCACCTCGCTCACGATGAGTCCGGTATGTCCAAGTTTTCTGTGCTTCATCTTCTGTCCTTATTTGTTTCTCCACAAGACGGTGCTTACTGTACTTTCTTCCACGTTGCGTCCGGATTGTATTCCTTCAGGTTCTTAGCGCGGAGCGCGGTGTGTGGGCCCAGATCTTTCTGATAGACGATGCCGTCTCGATTGACGATGAAAGTCATCACTCCCGATGATCTGTATTCCGCCGGGTAAGCAACAAAGGCGAACCCGCCAGTCATCTCACCGTTAACCATGTAGTTCTTCGCGCCACCGAGCGCGTGTCTTCCCTGCCTCTTAAGGATACGGTAATAGTAACCGCGAAATGGCCGTGGTTTAGTTGTTTCCGTTGCGTAACCTTCAGTGTTCGCCAAGGTAAGCAACTCGCCGACCGGACTCTCGGGTTCGCGAGTTGAAATCTTCCAGTAGAGACCGTTGTGTTTGCCATCATCACTCAAGAACCTGGGCGCAAACTGTTTCACTCCGCCGTCATGTGGCGCAGCGTGATATTCAATCTGGGCGCTTACCAGCTCACGGCAAACCGCAATAGTCTCGAGTTCGTTTCTTCCGATGCGCCGAAACAGAATCTCTGCCTTGCTGGCCACCGGGTCGAAGTACCATCTGTTCGCTTTGTTCCTAAGGGTAATCGGCATCGGCCAATTTTCGGCCCCGACGTACAGAGTGACGGTTCCACTGGGTTCACGAACCAGACGATGCATCTCGTGGTATTTTTCAACGAACTGCAGCCGGCTGTTACGGTCTTCGGCTTCGTCGCCACCAGAAATGATCTCCTTCGCTGTTGGTCCAAGGATGTCCAGGAGAGCCCGCTGGTCTTCCCGTTGAACGGCGCTAAGAAGCGCAGCACACGCTTCTGCAGACGAGGGGAAAGTCTTTTGCCCTGGTTGTTGAGCCCGAGCAAGATCAAAACAGCCGCCGACAAAGATTGCGAATGCAGCTAAGACTGCTAGCATGCCAATTTGAAAACGCTGAGAGCGGTCACTGATATGCAACATCGTACTAATCTCCCTTTCCGTCAGTTCCTCATTTGAGTTAAAGATCTATGGACCATCAACCCTGCAGTGGCATCATCAATGCCGTCCGCCGCCATGTCCGCCGCCTCCGCCGCGCATGCCTCCTCCACCACCGAAGCCCCGTCCTCCACCAAAGCCGCCTCCGCCGAAGCTAGCCCGACCGCGAGAGGCAGAGCCTTGCTCAATTCCCCCATGACCAAAGCCGCTGAAGGCGCCGGAGCGAGTACCTGTGTTGGGATCCGGCTGACCAAAGCCACGATGGTCCTGGCGATTCTGCATACTGCCAGGAGTGGGGAGTGTACCGTCGTGATCATGACCAAAGGTCGAGTTGGGAGGGCCATGGTTCCGGCTTGGATCGGAATTGCGATCAGGAAAGGAGCCGCCACCGTTGCGATTTATGTCTCCCCCATTATTACCTTGGAACAAAGGTCTACCCTGGCCCCCGCGGAAATTGTCACCGTCTCTGCCGCCTGGGAACGAAGGCCTACCCTGACCGCGGAAATTGCCACTGTCACCACCAGGGAAGCGATGGAAGAAGGTTCGGCTGTTGGAAATATAGTTGTTATGGTTGAACATGACGCGGTGGTCTCTCCAGTTGAAGCCCCAGGAATTCCAGCCCCAGCCAAACCCACCCCAGAATCCCCCACCGATCCCAATGCCTAGGCCGAACGAGACGTAGGGCCCTCCAACCCATGAGTCGTAGATATAGCCCGGATAAATGCCGATCGGAGCGCCATACACCAGCCACGGATCGTAGGCCGGCAGGTAACACACATCCGGGTTGGTAGGTTCGATGATGATCGTCGGACCCTGACTGGTTACTGTCTGTTGCGGAGTGCTTTGAAGATTACCCGCGTCTTTCGCCCGCGAGCGCAGAACCTGCACAGCATCGAGCACATCCTGCTGTTGATTGAAGTAGGCATCACCGAGCGATGAAGTCCAGGAGAGATTCGTGTCCAGGTTTGCCAGGACCGATGGGAACGGAGTCAAAGCCTTGATACTGGGATCCCACGATTGTTTGTCCACTTCCTTTGCCAGTTTGTCGTCCTTCACGCTTGAGTGGTCCTGCAGCCAGCGATCCGCTTCGACGATCTGGCTGGGATAGGTTGAGGCTGCAAGTATCTGCGCAACCAGAGCATCCGGATACAGCGCTATAGGCGCAACCAGTTGCTGCAACGCCTCTGGAGTCAGCGGCGCAGACTGCGTTGCCTCGGGAGCGTCTTGAGGGAGCCCAAATGCTAGGGCTGTTCCCTGGCCCGAAGCGAGCGCGACCACTGCAACGACAACCGCCACCAGGGCTCGCCTTTGTCCCTCAATAAAAATGTGGCGTGCGATCCTTTGAACGATCGCCCGACCTATGATTGTTACGTGCATCACTGCGTCTCCTTTGATGACAACTATTGGTGCACATTAAGCACAGTAGACAAGCTAACTTTCTTTCCTCAATTTGCTTCCTTTATCAATCTCTTGCTCGATCCCCGAACCTGATGATGAGCAGTGGAATTCGAGACTCGCGCAAAAATCCGAGATTCCGAGCAACTGCAAGCAAGACGGATGACTCCATCCCGGTTACTTTGCTGCCAGCTTAAGACCGATTCAGCGAGGTAACGGAGATATGAAGTCGTCAATAAAGATCATAAAGGCGAAGCAGGATGAGGATTCACTCGACTTAAAGACGCCCGAGGTCGAGAAGTCAGTCGAAGAGAGCAGGCGCGAAATGGTAAGCACTGTCAAGGGTTGGATCGCCGATTTACACCAGCGGAAGCTTGCCCAGAGCCAATCGTTTTCACGGCAGACTGTCTTTGGCGCCCTGGCGAACCAGAACACTTAGAAAGCGCTGGCTGGGACTGAAAGCAAGATCGGGTAGTTTGTCGCAAGGTTTTGGCAGGTGCTGCGATCTACGTTTGTACTAGCTTCGAAATCTGATTGCTATGACTCTTGGGAGGCGTATATGGCTAAAGCCACTATGATATTGATCGCGTTTATAGGTGCCTTGATCGCATCAACGGAAAACTCGGGACAGCCACATCTGTACAACTTGCAGCAGCAAGCGAGTGAAAGGGCCATGACGCCACAGGAGAGCGCCATCACGGTGAGAATTGCAACAGTTAGTAGTTTCCTAGGGCCGCCTACGGAACATTACAAAGTTGGAGATCAAATTCCTATCACCATCATGATGACCAATACCTCTACCGGGCCGCTAACCACTTGCATCTCGTCAGACCTTTACCAAAACCTTCCGAAACTAACGAAGGATGGTCAGCCGGTGCCATATATGAAATGGCAATCCTATGAACGGCTTA
>JAMQPH010000112.1 GCA_023717605.1 Pyrinomonadaceae bacterium | reverse complement strand
GAAGCCTAAATTTTACGCCATAAGGGGTAATAAGGAAACTGAAAAGAACTGCAATTGCGCGATGTCCGCAACCTACTAGCGATAAAGTCCTGCCGGCAATGTTTTTTCACGACAAAGAGCGACTCCTTCGCTTTGAGCAGGAGGCGCAGGCAGTTGATGCCTTGAGGCCTGTCTGCTTGGGACGCCATCGGGCTCGTCGGTTCTGCAGTTGCCTGCTAATCAAACTATTCTGACCAGACTACGCCAGTACCGGAGGGCGTCCTCCGCATTGACAGAAGAGCCGTCAGTGCTCAACAATCGGGGAATGAAACCCCCTCGCTTCCTATTACGTGGATTCCGCCGTCCCAGCGACGTGGCCTCAAACGGTCTGGGACCTCTGGAACGCCAGACTCTCGAAGAAGTATGGCGCCGCGGAGAAACGAGCGTGCGCGACATCTTCGTCTCCTTTGACAAGCGGATTGCCTATACAACCTTGATGACAACGTTGGATCGGCTTTACAAAAAGCGCCTCCTCAGTCGTCGCAAGGATGGCAGGGCTTTTCTCTATTCGGCGATAGTGACGAATGAGGAGTTGGAACAGAGCATCGCAGAGGATGTTATTAGCGGTTTGCTGGGCGAGAACTCGGAGGGTGTCGAGCCAATTCTAGCTTGTATAGTGGATACCATCAGCGACAATGATCGTGAGTTGCTGAATGAGCTTGATCGTCTAATAAAACAAAAGCGACAAGACCTGGAACAGAAGGGTTAGGAGAATGTTCTTTCTTCTCGGAATCTGCATCCTGCTGGCGGTGATGTTGGCTTTGAACAGCATTGCGTCGCTTGTTGCTTCCCTGGTCTGGAAGGTCCTGAAACCACGAGCTTGCACGTGGTCGGCGGCTAGCCAGGCGAGCGTGCTTTGCCTACTTCGCACGCTACCTGTTGTCGGAGGCGTAACCATTGTTGCCCTGCTCTTTGCGCCAGCCTATCTCGCTCATGAGCCACGGGAAAATCACGAGGAGATAACCCTGAATCTGGCTATCGTCGCCTTCTTTTCCGCCCTGGGAGTTGTGCTTGCGTTGGTTCGCGGGATCGTTTCCTGGCGCGCAACCGCGCGTCTCACGGCTGACTGGCTGCGCAATGCCGAAGCGATCACCCTGCCTGGCATTACAATTCCGGCTTTTCGAATAGAACATCAATTTCCAGTCGTGGCCATTGTCGGCACTTTTCGACCTCGGCTGTTTATCGCTAATCAAATTCTCCAATCTCTTACCAGTGACGAACTGTCCGCGGCGCTTGCGCATGAGGTCGGCCACGTTATTGCACGAGATAACCTCAAGCGCGGCGTTCTGCGGGCCTGTCGCGACATGCTGCTAATTATTCCTTGCGGGCGAGGATTGGATAGAGCCTGGAAAGAGTCGTCAGAAAGTGCCGCCGATGAATATGCGGCTGGAAGAGATCGAATGGTTGGACTTGACCTGGCTTCTGCGCTGGTAAAGATCGCGCGCTTAGTTCCTTACGGCTCCAGACCGACGCTTCCGGCAGGAGCGTACTTTGTTAATGGCGAGGATCCGTCTGGATTTAGGGCCCGTATTCGGAACTTGGTCAGGCTCGCGGGCAGCGGGAGTTCTGAGCCTCCGGCGGCATTAATCGGCAAGCTACCGCTCTGGGTCCCGATTGCAATTCTCGTCGTACTGCTTGGCGCGGTATCGATCGAGTCTCATGTCCTGGTGCTCACACACGAAGTAATTGAGCACGCCGTCTATCTCCTGAGCTGACTTTCATTCCTCGCAGTTCAATTTAACCGTCCCTGCTTTTCCTCCTCCAACTTTATCAACGAGGCCTAGTAGTAGTTCGCGGTTCAGCGTAGTCTTACGAGCGAAGGCCGTAGTGCAACCTATTGGTACCTCAAGAGTTTAAAGAGCCCTCAAGCATTTCCTATACGTATCAGACTGTTATCTTAGCTTAGTCCAGCGATCCTAAGGGATCAGCATTCTGGGAGAACATCAGTAAATGCACCAACGAAAACCTACCCTCGCTATGAAGGTGGCGCGTTTCACCTCCTTCGTGTTTTGTGTAATGGCGCTGGCAACGCCCTTGAACCTCCGCGCTCAGGAAAAAGCTCGCGGCGATGTGTCTGGAGTCGTTAAGGATTCATCCGGGGCAGTTGTCAGCGAAGCGGAAGTATCGATTACTAACCCTCAGCAGGCTGTTTTGAGTAAGACCAGAACCGACGTCGCAGGCCAGTTTCAGTTTACCGGGATTCCTCCCGGTTCGTATGTGGTGCTGGTGTCCCGGCCCGACTTTAGCTTCCAACGTGAGGCGGTCCAGGTTCCCCCAGATGGGATGGCGGTGTTGAGCATCATCTTAGAGATCAACCAGCTCAGTGAACACATCACCGTGACGTCGGAAGCGGGATTGGTGTCTGACGCCAGAAGCATTGCTCAGCCCATCAATATCATCAATGAAGATAAGGTCATAGAGCGCGCGACAGAGGTCGTTGCGCAGGTGGTTGAGGAAGAGCCAGGTGTCAACCTCCAACGCACAAGTCCTTCCCTAAGCGCCGTTTTCGTTCGTGGACTAACCGGGCGTAACGTTGCCGTCTACGTCGATGGTGTGCGTTATACGACGAGCGCGCAGCGGGGCGGCGTCGGAACTTTCTTCAGCCTTATCGAACCGTCGGCCCTTGAGACGGTCGAAATCCTGCGCGGACCGAACAGCTCACAGTACGGTTCGGACGTGCTCGGCGGTGTCGTCAACTTCCTCTCGCGCGCGCCGGTTTACGGCGGCAGCGACGGCGAATGGCACGGTAATACGAACGTCTTCTACACGTCTCCAACCAACGGTTTTGGCGGGAACGCTTTATTTACTTACGGCACGCGTCGTTATGGTCTCCTGCTTAATATCAACGGACGACGCATCAACCGGCTCCGTCCCGGCACCGGCCTTGATACGCACGCCGCGGTGACTCGCTTCCTCGGCATCCCTTCCGACATTTTAGGTGAGCGGCTACCCGACACGGC
>JAMQPH010000097.1 GCA_023717605.1 Pyrinomonadaceae bacterium | reverse complement strand
GCCCACGGAGGGACGCCCATACAATGAGGGCTTGGTCGACCTGGCTCAACAATCAAGAAATGAGATGACGTCAATGAAGAAACTTGTCCGTTTCGCTTTGTATGTCTCGTGTCTGCTGTTGCCGGCCGGCGTGGCTGTGGCCCAGGAACTACAGTTCGCCACGCTCGGTGATTTCCAACTGGAGAGCGGGGAGGTCATTCGCGACTGCCGCATCGGATATCGCACTTTTGGCAGACTGAACGCGACCCGGACCAACGCAGTTCTCTTCACGACCTGGTCCTCAGGCACGAGTGAACAACTCAAGTCCAACATCGGCTCAGGCCGGGTGGTTGACGACTCCAGGTATTACGTTGTTGCCGTAGATGCACTGGGAAACGGTGTCTCTTCCTCACCTTCAAACAGCAAGCTACAGCCGCGAATGCAATTCCCCAAGTTCACGATCAGCGATATGGTCCGCACTCAGTATGAGGTTCTGACAAAAGTGCTGGGCTTGAGTCACCTGCGCGCAGTTGTCGGCATGTCGATGGGTGGCATGCAAGCCTTCCAATGGTCGGTCTCGTGTCCCGATTTCATGGACCAGGTGATCCCGATTGTCGGTTCACCCCAACTTGCTCCCTACGACTTGCTTCACTGGCAGACCCAGATAGATGCGATTATGAACGACCGAGGCTGGAACAACGGCAACTACTCTGAAAATCCGGCCCGCGCGGCTGAGGCTGAGTTCAGCGCACTCTTACTAACCACACCTCAGAACTACAACAAGCGGATGACGCGTTCGCTGGTATTTTCAGACCTCGAAAAAGCTAAGAAGGAATCACTGTTTGATGCAAACGATAAGATTCGCCAGGATCAGGCGATGATGGGGCTCGATGTGACCGCACGCTTTGGCGGTTCAATGGAGCGGGCAGCAGCTGCGGTAAAAGCTAAAGTTTTCGTCATTGTCGCAACGGCAGATCATGTGGTCACGCCCGGTCCCGCCATGGAGTTTGCACGTCTGCAGCATTCAAAGCTGCTCATATTGGAAAGTGACTGCGGGCACCAGGCGCCGAGCTGCGAGTCTAAGCAAGTAAATCAGGCGGTCTCTGATTTTTTTTCCACAAATTGAACACTGATCATCGCTGTCGTCACCTGCCGCCAACTTGTCTCTCTCGAGGAGGAATAGTCGAATGATATCTCAGACTCGAATTGTCGTTCTCTGCTATCGAATGCTCTCGTTCGGCGTTCTTCTGCTTACGCTGATCGCGCTCGAGATTTCGGCGGCCGCGCAAGGTTCGGTCGCCAACCAGGGTTCTCCCACAACTCATGTCATGGGCGATCCGGTGGACGTCAGCCAGGAGTTCTCGAAGGGCGAGAACACCTACTTCGTAGGCAGTCGAGTTAAAGCTTTCGATCCGGTCAACGGCAGCGGTTCACTTCAATGGGATCGACACATGCGCCGCACCTTTTTCAGTTTCAACAAAATGGACCGCACCCTGACGCTGGATAAGGGCAACGAGTTTCCGGCGGAGTATGACGAGAATCCCGCGCTGCCTTTCCTCGTCGAGTTCGTTTCGCCTCGGACTATTCGCTTGCGGATGAAAACAAGTCCTGATCCGATTACTGAAGAGACATCGCTAATGCTCTCGGGCAGTCCTCCCAATGACAAGTCGTGGAAGGTGGAACAGGATGATAAATCGATCAGGTATCGCAGCGCTCATGGCACAGTGACGATTATTAAGGACCCCTGGGAGATCCAGATACGCGACAAATCCGGCAAGTTGCTGACGGCGACCCAAAATATCAACATCACCAAGGGCAGCTTCTCCGCACCGCTTCCCTTCTCCTTCGTTCGTCGCGCGGAAGACTTTGGACGCCAAATGGCCGCCGCTTTTCGTCTCTCACCCGACGAGAAGATCTTTGGCCTCGGCGAATCTTTCACCCGTCTGAACAAGCGTGGTCAGAAGATTATCGTGTTTGCCCGTGACGGCATGGGCGTTCAGACTTCTTTGTTATACAAACCAATTCCCTTCTTCATGAGCAGCAACGGATACGGCATGTTTCTGCACACGTCGGTGCCGATCACCATGGACATCGGGCAAGCGTACGATCAGAGCAACATTATTTACCTCGGCGACGGTTCCCTGGATTGCTTTATTTTCCTGGGCGAGCCAAAAGAAATTCTCTCCGAGTACACGGCTCTGACAGGACGCAGTCCGGTTCCGCCACTCTGGTCGTTCGGCTTCTGGATGAGCCGGATCACCTATAAGGCAGAAGACGAAGTGCGCGATGTCGCGGCAAAGCTGCGCCAGCATCGCATTCCCACCGACGTTATCCATCTCGATACCGGATGGTTTGAAACCGACTGGCGCTCCGACTACAAGTTCTCGACGACGCGTTTTCGTGATCCAGCGAAGATGATCGCCGATCTGAAGCGCGATGGATTTCACATCAGTCTCTGGCAATACACCTACTTCACGCGGAAAAACAGCCTCTATCCAGAGATTGTTAGCAACCGTCTGGCCGTGCGCAATTCGGGCGGTCTGCCGCCTGACGAAGATGCGACTCTGGATTTCAGCAATCCTGAAACGGTGAAGTGGTACCAGGACAAGCTGGCAGGTCTACTGAAGCAAGGAGTCGGCGCAATCAAAGTAGACTTCGGTGAAGGAGCTCCATACAACGGTCTCTACGCTTCGGGAAAGACGGGTCTTTACGAACATAATCTCTATCCTTTGCGCTACAACAAAGCAGTCGCGGACATCACTAAACAGATTACCGGCGAGTCGATCATCTGGGCGCGCAGCGCCTGGGCCGGAAGCCAGCGTTACCCGCTGCACTGGGGAGGCGACGCCGAGAACACGAATTCCGCTATGGCCGCGGAACTACGAGGCGGACTTTCGTTTGGACTCTCCGGCTTCACTTACTGGAGCCATGATGCCGGCGGGTTTGTCGAACGCGCGCCTCGTGATTTGTATCGCCGCTGGCTGGGCTTTGGCGTACTAACTTCGCACACGCGGGCCCACGGCGTCCCACCGAGAGAACCATGGGAGTATGATCCGGAGTTCGTGGATATCTACAGGAGGACGGTGGAACTCAAATACTCACTCATGCCGTACATCATCGCCCAGGCAAAAGAGTCCTCAGCCCATGGCTACCCGATGCTGCGCACACTCTTTTTCGAGTATCCAAATGATCCCACATCGTGGCTGATTGAAGACGAGTACATGTTTGGTTCCGATTTGCTCGTCGCTCCACTGATCGAGGATGGCGACACGCGGAAAGTTTATTTGCCGCCCGGGTCCTGGATTGACTATCAAAGCGGCAAAGCATACGCGGGGGGACAGTGGCATCAAATCACTGCCGGTCAGCTTCCGGTCATCGCATTGGTCAAAGATCACTCCGTCATCCCGCACATTGCTATTGCGCAGAGCACCTCGCAGATGGATTGGAAGAACATCGAACTAAGGGTTTTCAGTACCGACCGAGCAGCTGCCACTGGATTGTTTGCACTTCCCGACGGTAATTCCCAAAGACTCAATTTGACAGGCTCGCAAACCGGGTTCACGCTGGCGAACGATCCATTGCGAAACCAGGTGAAGTGGCGTATTACACGCTTCGGGGGAAACTAAAGGCACTAGCCGGGAACACAGCGGGGGTAAACCGCCCTTCCCAACCTGCAAATTGGCGCTAGTTGAATGGTCCGATTTAGCTTCGGGAATTTGCAGGTTGGGAAGGGCGGTTTACCCCGCTGCCTCCGCTTTAGCTCAAGCCGGGACCTTCACTTTCGAACGGGAACTTGCAACCGATGTCTTTCGTAGTCACTACCGCTGAGTAGGCTGGCTTCAATTGTCATCCGAGGTCCTTCACAAGTGAGTTTCAAATTCACACTGCGGTAAAAACATATGTATTGCCCACAATGTGGAACTGAATCATCCGAGGGTTTGCAGTATTGCCGCACGTGCGGAGCGAACCTAAAGGTTATCGGCAAGGCCGTCACGCTGAGCGAAGTCATCGCGCGCAGCGATCGCGGCCCCTTGCCGAAAATCAAGGAGATGATGAAGAACCTGAAACTTGAGCACGTGAGCGAGGAAGTTTCGCGAGCGCTCGACAAGATGAACAACGAGATTATGAAAAGCTCGGACGCACCGCGGGTTCATAAACCCTGGTGGCCACCCAAGAAGACCGCTGAGGAGCGCCGCGAGAAGCACATCGTCAGAGGCACTTGCGGATTGTTCAGCGGGATCGGTCTGATGATCTTCTTGTACTACTTCTGCGGCGCTCTGGTGCTGAAAGTGCCGCCCGACGTGTTGGCCAAGATTCCGTTTGAGCTCGAACCTGCGGTACGTATCTTTTGGCTGGTCGGTCTGATTCCTACGCTCTCGGGTTTGGGACATATCATCGCGGGATTATCAATCAGACGTGCGCCAGCGAAACGGCTTGATGCCACAATGCGACTGCCGGAAGAGGTTGCCGCTCATCCCCCTCATCCAGCTGTGCCTGGAAGCGTTACTGAACGAACGACGTCACTGCTAGAGCACGACGTGTCGCGGTCAACGAACGACCTGGAAAACTAAGTCTCACAACGGTCGTCGGGAAAGGCGTCAGCCTTCTCATTCACACCGTGGCTTCAGCCCGGTGATCTCGGCGCGATAAATACATGTGAACCGTTTTAACGGTTTTTTTCGCTGCGGAGGCACTTTCCTGAGAGAAGGCCTTTCCCCTGAAGGTCATTAGAGCCAGCAACTCAACGTCCCTAGTCCCAAGAAAACCGTTGAAACGGTTCCCTGACTCGGTTCGCTTTGTTGGTTCACCGGGCTGAAGCCGCGGTGTGAATGAGAGGCAGAACCTCTTGTCCCGACAGCCCGTCTTGAACTCCTTGCTCTAATCCCGTCCAACTCCCAGCGCATCGGCAACACGGTTGATGTAGTTAAACCACGACGCAATCAGGGTGATCTGCAAAATGGCTTGATCGTTAAAACCCACCTCACGGAGGCGTGCGTGGTCGGCAGGTGAAATACGCGTAGCGTCCTTGGTCACCTGCACAACGTAATCGAGCATGACGCGATCCTGTTCGCTGAGCGGAGCGCTCCGATAGTCATCTTCGAGCGCTTTCACCAACTCTTCATCTAAAGTAACGCGACGCAGAAACTCTGCGTGGGACTCAATTCAATAGTGGCACCGGTTCGTCACCGAGACCACCGTGGTAATCATCTCGTGCTGCCGCCTTTCCAGCGGCAGGTCCGGCGACATCAGTGCGCCGAACGTAGCGAACGCATGAAAGAGTGCATCTGGTATTAAGCTGTGTGAGGCAACGATCCCGGACGTCTCGCCATCGGCGGTTGGATGGACGGGTGACGAATACTCCACTGGGTAAAAAGGACGCTGGTCCAGCATAGCGCGCCGTAGTTTCTCATCGGCTTCGTCAAGGGAAATTGTTTTGATCCAGGTCATGACTCGCTTGTCCTCTCAGCAGTTTCAGAAAACGATTTGCGGCGAAAGAGTAGATAATAAACGGGCGCTCCCAAAGACACGATGCCAACGCCCCAGAGCGACCGTTCAGGATCGCGTATGCCTAACAGAAAGAGTAGCAAGACGACCAGGACCAAAAACACGATCGGCGTGAGGGGATAGCCTGGCGTCAAATAAGCAGCATTTATAGGATGCTTACGCCGCAGCACGAACAGCCCGGCGACCGTAAGCGCCAGAAAGACGACGGCCACGAAAAAGAAATAGGAGATGATCTGGTCGAAGTTGCCGAGCAGCACGAGTAATGAAGCGAGCGCAGTTTGCAGCACAATCGCTCGCGCCGGCGTGCCGAATCTCGGATGAACAGCGGCTGCGGCCGGAATAAAAAGGCCGTCGCGGGCCATTGCAAAATAGACCCGGGGGGCAGACATGATTACGGCAGCCAAACTTCCTAGTATCGCAACGATGACGATCGCTGAAAATACTTGTCCACCGAATCTTCCGAACAATGTCTCTCCCACCTGGGCCGCGAAGGTCTCACCTGAACCAACCTGGTCCAACGGTACCAGGTAAATGAAAGCGGCGCTCGTCAGAAGGTAGACCAGGGTAGTGATCCCCACTCCGTAGGCCAATGCTCGCGGCAGCGTGTATCCGGGTTCGCGCACTTCCCCCGCGAGCTTGCTGAGATCCCACCAACCCCCGAAGGAGAAGAAACCACCAACCAACCCGCCTGCCAGAGCAAAAATCAGCGGCGCTGAATTGGGGCGCTGAGCCATGAGCGGTAGAAAGTTAGACCAGGAACCCCGCCCGGAACCAAAGCCCCAGACGAGCACGAAACCAAGAAAGCTGAGCTTGAGTATGGTCAACCAACGCACCATCCAGCCTCCCAGTTTAACGCCGGCAATATTCATCGCTGCGAGTATGACAATGGTGGCAATCGCCAGTGCCTTGGCGCCCGCAGTTGATAGAGCAAGTCCAAAGCTCGCATAGCTGGCGATGCCGACGGCCAGCGCGGCAGTCAGTCCCGGGTCCATAACCAGCAGCGCCATCCATCCGTACATGAAGGCGACCCCGGGACCGTAAGCCTCGCGCAGATACACATAACCACCGCCGGCTTCGGGATATCGTGCCGCCAATTCACCAAAACAGAGCGCGCCACATAGAGCCATTGCTCCCATCAACAACCAAACGACCAGCAACAATCCCGGGGAGCCCAGAGACTTCGTCATTCCCGCCGGCGTGAGAAAGATTCCTACGGCAATCACTTCGCCCACCACCAGCGCAGTGGCCGTGCGCAGGCCAAGCTGGCGCTTAAGTTGATTAGATGTATTCACAAGAACGGTCAAACAACTTTACGTAGCGTTCAAATTAGGAAGGCAAAGCAGCAGGGTAAACCGGGTCATTTTCCATTTCTCATTTTCCATTTCTCATTTTCCATTTCTCATTTTCCATTTCTCATTTTCCATTTCTCATTTGTCATTGTAAGAACAGGTTCGTGGTGTCATTTCTTCTGATGAGAAATCGCGACTGATCACTGGATAGAATCTGTCAACGATTCCTTAAATCACAAATGAGAAATGGAAAATGACAAATGGAAAATGACCCGGTTTACCCCCGCTGGCCCGCTTCCTACTACCCTGTTGCAATCAGAAAGTCACCCTTGCTGCAAACTGGAACGCGCGCGGTCCACCAGAGCCGAAGACGCCGCCCGCTGTCGTTACCGGTTTCCCAAAATTCGCAGAACCCAGCGTGTTGCCGAATCCAGAATAGTTCGACTTCGAAACGCCCAGCACGTTGGTGACGTTGAAAAGATTAAATACTTCAGCCAGTGGTTGAATCCTCACGTGTTCGCCGACATTGAAGGTCTTGGACACTCGCAAGTCAACCGAACTAAAACTGTCGCCAAGACGCAGGCTATCGTCAACCAAAGGCAGCAACTGCCCGCCTACGCCACCTGCGGCATTGATCTCCCTGAGGAAGGCGTTCAATTCAGCCCCTGTTTTAAACAACCGCGCACCCGCATTGCGTTGCAACTGCGGCACTCGACGGATGCCAGAGGGCAGCAGAATGTCAATTGGCACGCTCGAAGCAAAGGTCAGGATCGGGGCCAGCTGGATACCGTAAGGAAGATCAGCCACCCCCGCAAATGTAAATCGATGACGCTGATCGTTTGGCGTTGGCCCATACTCTAGTTGCAGATTGTTTGGATCGATTGGACCACTCGAGAATGGAATCTGGTCGTCGTTCGCGTAGTTGAATGCTTTGGAGAGCGTGTACGAAGCGCGAAACTGGTAATGTTGAGAGAAGCGCTTTTCCAGTGACAAGAGGAAACCGTCGTATTTCGTTTTGACGCTGGATTCTAAGTTCGTAACCGCGTCTGGGCCGCCGACGACCGGATTGAACACACTTCCGATTGTTCGGCCAATTATGAAATGCGTGCCGAAGTTGTGCAGGTAGTCAGCGCGAAGAACGTATTTACTACCGAACTCGCGCTGGATGCCAAGATTTGTCTGCTGGACCATCGGATTCTGCATTGAGTTATCAATGATGTTGATGCCGGCCGCTCCGGCTCCGGTGAGAATAAATCCGGAGAAGGGATTCGCAAGTGTCGGGGCTCCCGGTGGAAAGCGGCCATTGACGGGGTCAAACAAGAACTGTGGCGGAATGAAAAACACAGGTCCTGCCCGCACTTCAATCGGCAGCGCCCGCCCATCCAGGCCGCGTTCCAACGATTGAATCTCGAGAGTGATGCGATCGTAGTAAATGCCATAGCCGCCGTGAATACTGGTCCGGCCGTCCTTCGCGGAGTAATTGAATCCGACGCGTGGTCCGAAATTGTTCTTGTCCCTTCCCCGGGTACCGGTAAGGAAAGGCAGGATTATTGGATTGAGCTCGTCGACACGGTTGATATTTTTGACGTCCGTGTCGAGCTCATAACGCAGGCCAAGATTCAGAGTCAGTTGGGGCGACACCCGCCAGTCGTCCTGCACGAACCCTGCGAAATAGAAGTTGTCGGCATCGGGAATCAGCAGTGGTTCGGTAGGCTTTCCGCTGCGCAGAGTGACGGCGAATAAGAGGTCGTTATCATCGACGTCGCCGTCGCCATCGCGATCGAAATCCGGAAAATCTTCGATCATTTCGATCCGCCCCTGTTGAAACACTCGCAAGTCAAAGTCTGCGTCGACACGTTGAATCTCACTGCCGAAGGTTAAGGTGTGCTTGCCGCGAACCATCGTCAAAGTATCGCTGACCTGGAAGCGGCGCTGCTTGGTACCCTGCGGAACGCGGAAGGATGCGCCGTCCTGAATGCTGGGAAAAGTAAGCTGTGGTCCCGGTGTTACCGGCTCGATATCATTAAAGAAGTTACTGAAGCTGAAATTGAAACTGTTTACATCTCGGGGACTCAAGACGCGCGTGAAGTTGGTGAGAAAGAAGTGCGTGTTGTTAACGCTGGCCTGTCGCTGTGAGGCTGAACCAATGGCCCTATCGAGCGTGCTGGCGGCGACGTCGTTTTCGCGTTGGAGTGAATAGCGAAAGGTCAGACGATCCTGGTCGCTGGGTGCCCAGTCAACCCTCTCGGTGCTGAGCAGGTCGTTGAGCGGCGACAGCGCGAAGCCGTTCCGGATGGTGCGAGTGGCAAGGTCACGTGAGCCCACCAAGGTTGCTCCATCCTGATTGCGGTATTCAAAGGAACCAAAAAACCACGCGCGATCCTTCTTGATGGGACCACCCATCGCGAAGGAAACTTGTTCGCGATCAAACGGCG
>JAMQPH010000075.1 GCA_023717605.1 Pyrinomonadaceae bacterium | reverse complement strand
GTTGAAACTCTCGCCGTTACCAGCGACATGAAAACCACGCTCAAAGCCAAGCTCAAGCGAAAACTGTTTATTAATAGGTAGGCGATTCTGCAATCCAATTACCGCAAAGCTATCAGTGCCGTTGATGCCGTTCTCAATCTGATACCGGCCAATCATCGAACTATACTTGCCGAGGCGTGTTTCGACGCCGAAAGCAGTTTCCCGCCGCGCGCCTGAGGAAGCAAATCCAGCCCCGCTGCCGGAAAAATCGGCAATGGGTGTAATCGCCGCCGAGGCCAGCCGCTGAGTGAAGAAGAGCTTGGCCCACTTATTGACCTTGTAGGTAGCGGACAAGGTGGTCTGATCCGGATAAGTTGGATCAGCCTCGCCCAGATTTTGTTCACGTTTGACAGCGACCTGGAGCTTGTCCGTCAGCTTAACGTCCGCTCCCACCGTAATTAGGTTTGATTCAGTGCTGCGATCAGACAGCGAGTCGTCAAGGCTGCGATGGTCGTATCCCAGATGCAGACGCACGCGCTCGTTGATAGTTTCGTCCCATCCGGCAGAGAAGGTAAGCCGGCTGTTATCAACCGTGGAAGTTTGGTTTCGCTCATCCATAACACCGAACCGCAAGAGTGTTGAGGATCGCGGTTTCAGTTCGAAGGAGACCTCACCACGTCGTGAACCTGCTGTAACAGTCGAGCCGAATGGGTTAAAGAAACCCGCTGAGGCAGCGGTATAGCGCGCTCGAATCACGCCCTGATAGAACCTGAGAGGCTGGTTAAGTTGGATGTCTACGGCGTTGCCATTGTGTTCACTCGAGCCGGTGTCGAAGAAGTTTCCCACTCCCATGATCTCGCCCTGGCTGCGAGCAAAAGCAAAACGCAAGGTTCCTCTGTTGGGCAGGGTCTTTTCGCCATCGATGCCACCCACGACAAATGATCCGGTTTCTTCCTGCCGTTGCATCACTCCCGCGAATCCCAGTTGCAGACCGAGCCCTGGGAAGGTCTTGCGCGCGCGCGCCGTGTATACAGCACTCGAAAGAGAATTAGCACGATGCTCATAAGTGACTACCAACTGGGTCAGGTTGAGGTTGAAGTCGAAGGTAGATATGTAACGAAGGAAGAAAAGCTCCCCGGTGAGTGAATTCAAGTTGTAATCAATCGAGCGACCCAGAGTCTCTCGGGAAAGGATAACTTCCGGGTTGCGCCGGTCGCGGACTTCCAGTACCACCGTTTCGGATCCTATCAGGATTTCGCCGTGAGAAAGACGAAGCAGTCCCAGACCGCCCGCGGGGAACACGTCACGAGCAAATGCCGTATCGGGTCGTGCGCCGGTGACGGAAACAAAGTCCCCTTCGGAGTTCTCCAGGTGGACCTTCACGCCTGTAAGTTTGCGGCCATAACCCGCGAGCGTGAGGTCTTCCATGTCGGCTTCAAAGTCTCCAAACATTGCGTAGGAACGCTTGTGATCAAATCGCGCATATAGTTTCGAGTTCGATTGGGCTGATTCGAAGCGCGTTGATGAATCACCGAACAATGGGTAGACGCGATCGAGCGGATCCAGTTGGAAGATCCGGTCACGTCCGGACGTGCGATTGATTGGTCGTTGTGTGTCGTATGAGAGGGTCAGAAGATTTCCCTCACCGATAGGCCCACTATAGAAGAAACTGAGGCGCTTCCGAACATGGCCCTCTTCACCGCGCATGTTAATTTCGGGCACCGACTGGCCCACCGTCATTTCCGCCAGGCCCACCAGAATCGTTGGTCTTGATTCAGGCGTAATACGCACTTTCGCTTCTGCTTCGGTTTGACCCATCTGTGCGTGGAGTCGGGCTTCACCAGGAGCGCTCGAAGCTACCAGTCTCACAATTGCCTCGCCTTGCACCAGAGGGACGATAACCAGGCTTTGTCCAGACGCTTGTTTGTTTGACCCATCGCCTGAGACCGTCGCCGAGCGTTTTAAGATGTTGGAATCTGACGCAGACTGTATTTCCGCAGCTCGAGCGTCAGCAGTTTTCGCTCCCGCCTTGCGATCAGTCCGTAACAGTTCACCGGCGGATGTCTCCAATGCCACCTGATCGTCAGCTGCAGGGCTGCCCCACTGATCGAAAGCGCGGACACGCAGAGTGGTCGAGTCGCGGCCTCCAGTCTGAATTTCATTTTTTTCGGGAATGATCTCCAATCGTTTCGTTGGACCGCGACCGAGTACGATTAATTCCTCCACATCCCCCGTTTCACCCTGTGGGCCGATTGCAACCAGGCGGACAGTGTTTGGCCCCGGTCGTAGTTCAAGGCCCACGTAAGTGAAAGTTGTAAGGTTGTTCTTCTGATCCTGACGAACGGTGCCGATATTCTTTTCGGAAACGACCTTGCCGTTGATCTCACACTTGACTTTCCAATGCAGCGCGACGCGAGCGTCGAGCTCCATCGCCGCAGACATGACAATCGCGTTGGCCTCGGGAGTCAGGATTTTGACTTTACCAGGTGCGACCGGTTCGAGAGTTTCTGACGTTGCGAATGACTCTGTGCTCGATGTCTTAACTTCGAATATTTCCGGTTTTGAGAATTCGAGTGTCTTGGAGTTGAGGGAAGCGACTCGGCGATAGTAGCGACCGGGTGCCAATGCCGTGTCAAGGTGCGATGTCGTTGCTACCGTCTCATCGAAGACGATGTGGTCGAAACTTTCGTCAGTAGCGAGCTGAACCCTAAACGAGTTGGCGGACGGCGGTCGTGGCAACGCGATGCGTTCCGGGCCATTCCCACTGGAATCGGACGAAGCGTCTGACGTGGGCCCGGTTTCGGATGCCGGTGAGGGTTGCGCGGTTCCCGGAGCGACCTGCGAAGGTTCCGGCTTCGCGCCTTCACGGGGAACGAGCGCGAAGTTTTGACGCAAGAGCGCGCCACCGCCAAGAGGGGTTCTCAAAAGTCTGGTCCAGCTGTGGCCCGCCTTCGTGCCGCCGTCGGAAAGCTGGTAGCGACTCGAAATGGTGATGGGATCGAGAGAGAGCACCTGAGATCCATCGCCCAGCGAGGGAAGATTGTAAAGACCCTGAGAGTCTGTCACCACAGACTGGCCAGAGTGGAGATACAGTCTCACCTCCGGTAACGGCAGATCGCCATCGTCAAACTTGCTGTTGCGATTCTTATCAACGAACACCCGCCCGACAATTATCTGGCGAGTCGAAAAAGCGCCGGCGCCCACCACCACGGTGGCCCGGACAGGCTGGGTCTGGTCACGTTCGCCGCTGGGAAACAGACCGGTAGCAACCGCCACGTTTTCCTTTTCGCCTTCACCGGCGTTAGCTCCTACGCGCACGCGATAGAGCAAACGTGCCGTGCTGCCAGGGGTGATCTCACCGATGCGAAACAGAAGCTCAGAACCGGTAACCTCAGGTTCTATCGGTCGGTCGGTTGTCGCACCCACGGAGATCCGCCCGGTACCTGTTGCGTAATGAAATGAACCCGGCAGCCGGTCGTGAACTACGACGTCAGAGACCGTGGCCGCGGTGGGGTTGTGGACCTCGATTCGATATGCCACGGCGTCGCCAATCTCAACGCGCGGGCGATCAGCGGACTTCGTAATCTCAAGTCCACGGGGTTCAAACATTGGAATGTTGAGTGCAATCGACGCCAGATCTTCGATGTTCACATCCTCGCGTACCAGCTCAAAACCTCCGGCGCGCGCCAGCGGTTGCCCATCGAGGGCGTGCACGGCGAGTGTGAAGAGGCCCGCCTGAGATGGGCGTGCGGTAATTTCGAGCATTCGGGTTGAATAACCCTGAGCGATTACCTGGATGAAGTAGTGAGCCGGAGAAACTGGAGTCCCCAGTTGCTCGGAAAGCAAAGCGAAACTGAAACGACCCATTGCATCTGCCGCGTACGGATTTTCATTCTGGACATTTGGCGAAAACCCGACCCCCGGTGGAATGTTCAGATTTGAGGACTCGTTCAGATCGACGAGAATTGCGACGCGGGCGCCCGGAATTGGTGTTCCGCCGCCGGCCCTTCCGGAGAAGATAGTGCCGAAGGGATCTACGACCACGACCGCCGTTGAGCTGGTGGTTGGCTGGACGTTCTGACCAGTAAGCGTGGCGAAGTTGATCACGCCCACGCCCCCTGGAGTAGGGCCACTCAAGCGCGCTCTGAAGGAAAGAGTGACTAGCTGGCCTGGCGCTACCACCGGAAGCTTGAAAATTACCCGGCGGCCTTGCACGCTTCCTTCGTCCGCATCTTCGGCGTCGGTGAGGATCCGATTGTCTAAGCTCAGGGAGGATGCCACGTATTCGATCTGCGACGGAAGGTCGTCAGTGATGACGACCTCGCGGGCCGTCACATCTCCGCTGTTTCGAAAAGCTATCGAGTAAGTGAACGGACTCCCAGGGCTAACAACGGACTGGACGTTGCCATTCACCATCTTTTGCGGTGGTAAGTTACTGTCCGAGGGCGAGGTTAAACGTGGGCCGGCTCCGAGCGCGTTGATGATTGTGCCGTCATCAGCAGGTCTGCCGTTAACGCCAGTGGCATTGGAGCGTGCAGTTAGTCGAATCGTAAGGTTGCTATTCGCCGGTGAGTCGTTAGTGTCGACGATTGCCAGCACACTGAGGCAGGTGCCGGGATTGAGAGGCGAGGAAGCTGATCCGTTGATGGTCGCGAGCGTGTCGGCATCGCTCAGCGTGCCGGTATTATCGCTGTCGAAATAGAGGCTGACGAGAGTCGCTGGTGAGGTCACCTCCGCATTGGTGAGGGTGTAGCTATCGGGCGCATTGCCCGTGTTACAAATGCGGAACACGCGACTGAGGCGTTCCTGAGGTCCCACCGCGGCCGAAGGCGCAGTCTCGTCCGGCGTGACCGCCAGGGATGCTACCGCCTGGATGGTCACAGTCACCACCGGTGAGTAGGCTGAATAGTCTATCCCGGCGTCGTCTCGATAGGTTGCTTCAGCGCGGTTCGAGATTACCGCTCCTGCCGTTTCTGTTCCCTCGAAAGCAAACGCCGACGCTCCGTCGCTGTGCCCAATGATGAAGGCACAGAGTAGAATTACCAGGAGTCTTTTTAGTGTCGGAGCTAGCATCGTTGTAGGATTGGAGAGGACGCGGCGCGGGGAGAAACGCCCCAAGTTTGACCTTCTAAATACTGCTAAGGCGGCGCGGTAATGTTCTCGACCTATCTGAGAACCACCGCGCCGCTTAGTTGTACTGGCGTAGGCCAGGTGGCCTGCTCTTATTTGATTTGACGCCTGAAGGTAAACACGCCTGATTGGCCGGCAGTGAGTGACGCCACAGTATCAGTAAGCAGGGTTGAACCTACTGCATCGCCGGCGATAGTGCCGAGGAGCGTGTCGGTTGCGCCTACCACGTGGTCTGTATACGTGGCCCAGTTGTTGGGGAGTGCCGCACCATTCTCCGTGATGACGATGTTAGTCGCCGTTAGCGTGACGTTGTTGGTACCGCCCGAGCTGGACACGTTCGTGTAAGTGATTGCGAACGTGATCACTGCGCCCGGAACGGCGTCGGTAGGTCCACCAACTCCGGTCGAGTTTGAAACAGTTGCCGTTTTATCGAGCCGCACGAAGCCCGTGTAAACCCGGTCAATCGTGTCATTCGTTGAGCCGATTGTGTTGGTGGATGTCGCGCGAATTACTGTGTCGTAACCCGTGAGCACGGTCTGGCCGAGCGGCAGAGTTACGTCAACCGTATAGTTAGCCGAGCCACCGAAAGCGATGGCCAGGGGAGCGACCGGATTACCGGTGGCTGTACCGTTGAGGACCACAGTTACGCCGTTCACTACGACCGTCGCTCCCACAGGGAAGCTCGTCACAGTTAGCGTAAAGCTGTCATTCGCATTACCCGTGTTCTGGACGGTATTGGTGAAGCTCACCGTGCCGGCGGCGGTAGTCACCCCACCCGGAGCAACACCGGCGATACCAGTGTTGACACTCTTATTGGTGTAGTCGTCGTTAGTGTCCGTTGGACCTACGGCGCCAGGCTGTCCTTGTGGGCCATTGAGCACGCTGCCGGTTTGCAGCAACGTGGTCAGGCGTAACGGAGACTGGTCGGTGATTTGCGCCGATATGGTGTTGGTAGCATAGGCGTCACCTTGTTCGGAGATCGGGTTTGTGGCATCCGTGGTGGTGATGAGGACATTCATGTCGATCACCGGACTGCACACACCCACTGCCAGTGAACTACCCACGTTGAAGGCCACCCGCCTGATGCTTGCTAGCGGCGGCTGGACAGTGACCCACGTTGCGGTGGTCACAGGATTATCTGAAAGTGGTGAGGTTGAATAGAGAACACCCACGCCGCCAGGGAAGCTCTGAGTTGCATCGAGCTCTGTTCCCGCGGGAATTGGGGCAATGACGAAGACTCCAGAGTTTGATCCTACCGGACCATTCACCAGAGTAACGGAACTCGCCGGTCGCGCGCCGATATTGCAGAGTGTCCAGTTGTAAGGGATCACCGAACCGAGCGGCACTGGACCAGTCGGGGCAGTCAGGTCAAGCTGAAGTATCGCATCGGTAGCCACCGTCACGCTTCTGTCACCGCGCGCTTCGCGGAGTCCATTAACGGACGCAACGGATACAGTGCGCACTTCGTTGGCAGAGGAATCGGCCGCTTGATTGTCAAAGGTTGGGCCACCCGACGAAGCATCGCCGAGGAATACCTGCACAGTCTGCCCAGCCGTGGCGACTCCATTAACGCTCACTTCAACGAGGACGTTGATTGAGGTGCCCTGTGAGAGGGAAGCGGAAAGCACATCGGCGCCATTGCCAAAAATGTCTGCGTCGCCGGCATTGATGCCGCCGCTATTATCCACGTCGATCACGGCGCGAGTAACGATACCGGGACCGCTCAAGGATACGCTCGCGCCACCTGAGAGGAAGCGCACCTGGTCGGAGAAGTTGCCGGTATTAGCAACTACGAAGTTGAATAGCAGTCCGGTCTGTCCGGCTACCACGCTGGGATCCGACGTGCCATCAGGCGTAATCGCCAATCCTGAGACTTTGGCTACGGTAACGATGACCGTGTTGGAAACAGTTGAGTAGGAACCGCCGCTGCCATCTGAATAGGTGGCAGTAGCCTGGTTCTGAATCTGAGTGTCGGCAGGTGTCGTTTGGCCCATTGACTGTCCAAACATAGCGCAGACAATTGCAATTAATGCGATGACGCGCGACACAGCGCCTTTCGTCGGGGGAATTACTTTGTTCGTCATGATCTTCCTCTTATGAATCGGGGGATTGGGTATGATCCCTGTGGCTAATAATCGGCGGGCTGTGAGACATCGGCCTCACAAAAGAATTAGGACTGCGTCAGGCAGGTTTAATTCAGCCGTACTTTGTAAGTAGCGTTGCGCTTGGCGCCCTGTTCGAGGGGATCGGCCCATTCGTAACGAATCTGGGTATACATGGAGGTTGGGGCGGCTACTTTCTTGATGGTGCCGTCGGCCTGTCTCTCATCGATAGTTGGACGCTCGGAAAAGCTCTTGCCACGGTCGATGCTGTAGCTCACGGTTGCGGTGCCGTCGACGGTCACGCTGCCGGCGACGAACTCGGTGCCAGGGGGGACCACGCCGACAGCCTTGTACTCACGGGCTGGGGCATTGCCTTCGTTCATCGAAGTGATTGTCCAATCCATGACTTCGCCGGACTTGACGGTCGCGGCTTCCTGAACGGGTATGCGGCCACTCTGGCGCTCTACCACGCCCGAAAGAAGGACCTTGATTTCCGGACGACCAGCGCGCAGCACCATGAACTTCTTCTGCGCAAATGCGCCGGCGCTACCGAGAACTAATAGACTGAGCGCCACGACAGGCAATGTGCGCATTTGCTTCT
>JAMQPH010000023.1 GCA_023717605.1 Pyrinomonadaceae bacterium | reverse complement strand
TTTGAAATGACGACAGTGAACAGAATTGTAGCGTTCGCATTCGCGGGTGCGTTTACAGTCTCCTCAGCAGTAGCCGTTATGGCCCAACCGCAGGATCCCGCGAGCACTCAGACCCGCCAAAGAGTGGCCGCGAAGCCTGCTCAAGCTCCGGCCAAAGCGCCGGAGCAAAAGGCGACTCCGGCCCCTTCAACAGGCGACCGGCTCGAGCCCGATGAAACGTCGACCCGGCCCACGGACGTTCCAGCTGATACTCAGGCAAACCGTCAGGAACAATTATCCGAAGAGGCTGCGGTTGTTCCTTACTACAATAACTTTTTCACTACCTACCGGCTGGGCCCGGAAGATGTCATCTCAGTCAATGTTTTTGGACAGGATCGCTATTCGCGTGGAGGAATCACTATTCCACCGAGCGGCCGCATATCCCTGGCGCTCATACCCGGCGGAGTCTTCGTTAACGGCAAAACCGTCGAAGAAGTCGCTGAAATAATCACGCAGAAATATGACGAGTACATCATCGACCCACAGGTTACAGTTTCCCTCGAAAAGGCTTCTTCATATCGATACAGCATTATCGGCGACGTTGCCCAACCGGGAATCCGTTTGATGAATCATCGCATGACTGTTACGGAAGCCATTGCCGAATCCGGCGGTGTGCTGCCGACCGGCGATCGAAGCAAGGTAGTCGTGCTGCGTCGCCAGCCAGATGGCATGCTCGCACCTATTGCAGTAAACGTCTCAGCGATTTACAAGGGCACAAGTCCCGACACCACCTACCTCGTTCCGGGCGATCAAATCATTGTTCCCGGTAACAACTGGAAGACCTTTCAGAAGATCATGAGCCTTGCATCGGTCCTGAGCTTCGCTCGCATCTTTACCGGGTACTAGGGCAGACGGCAGACGGCAGGATGACGCATTTTCCATTTGTCATTTCTCATTCGGGATTCGCAAGGTCTTAACTTCTTGTCGTGCTCGTTCGTGTGATTTCGTAGTCGTTCTCATTTCTCGGGCCAGGCAAACGATCCACTAAGTAACACGAAGCACCACGAAATGAGATCAGAACAATGACAAATGAAAGATGGCAAATGAGAAATGGAAAATGCTTCCTGCTGCTCCTGCCGTCTGCCTGGCTTCTACTTACTGCTGTCTTCGTTACCACATTCAGCCTGCAAGCTTTTGCTCAAGACCGCGCCTGGAAGCGCCAGGAAAGCGGCTCACTCGCCTGGCTTCATTCAGTTTTCTTTCTCGATCAGAACCGGGGTTGGGCCGTCGGCAGCAAGGGAGCTCTACTAGCTACGGAGGATGGCGGCAGGATTTGGAAAGCGAACCCCCGTCCCTCGGAGGATATTATTCGCGACATCTACTTTTCAGATGAACTCAATGGCTGGGTCGTCTGTGAACGAAACGTCTACGAACTTAAAACCAAAGAGGACCCGCGCACTTATCTGATGAACACGACTGACGGGGGCGAGCACTGGAATCGAGTCGATATCAACGGCGCCGATGTTGACGGACGTCTCGTTCGGGCCGTCTTTAGTCCCAGCGGCCGCGGCTGGGCCTTTGGCGAGCGCGGAGCGATCTTCACGTCACACGATTCCGGGGCAAACTGGACTAAACTGCAGGCTCCCACGCGTCACCTCCTCCTCGGTGGCACTTTCATTGATGACTACCGCGGTTGGCTGGTGGGCGCTGGAGCCACCATCTTGCAGACTTCCGATGGCGGTGAAACCTGGCATCTCTCCCAATTGCCTGCGGCGAAGGGTGTCCGTTTTACTGCCACGTCGTTTGTAAACAATCGCCTGGGTTGGGCCGTGGGCAGCGGTGGAAACGTCTACCGTACTATTAACGGAGGACGCACCTGGCAGGCGCAGACCTCTACAGTTTCGGCCGACCTGCTTGACGTCAAGTTTCTTGATGCCGTAGAGGGGTGGGCCGTCGGCGCCGAAGGCACCTTAATCTACACCGAGGACGGTGGTTTGCACTGGACCGTCGAACCAAGCGGTACCACTCATCCGTTGGAGCGTGTTTTTTTTCCGAATCGTACACATGGCTGGGCCGTCGGCTTCGGCGGCACCATCCTGGCCTATGTAAGAGCTGAAGCGCCCAGGTTGCGTCGCTGACTTGCTCAACGAACTGATCTGGATTGAAGGGGAAGCGAGTGAGAAGTTTTAGACAAGTCCCAACATTTCTCATGCTGCCGTTGCTGGCTGTGACGGTGGTTTTCACGGCGTCCGTTCGGTTGACTTCGGGCCAGACGCCGAACAACTCAGAGATTGCCACGTTGCGTGATGAAATCAATACCGCGACGAATGAGCAGGCACGAGCGCGCTTGCAGCTGAAGCTGGTGGGCCAGCTCGTTTCAGCCGGCCTGAAACAGGAGGCCATTGCCGAGCTCAAGATGATGAGCGAGGAAGAACGGTTCGATCCGCAAGGCTTCTACAATATCGCTAATGCCCAGGTGCGACTGGGTGACTCGGAGGGGGCTATCAGGAGCTACCGCAAGGCTATCGAGCAGAGAAAGGGGCACTACTCCAGGGCTTCTAACAATCTCGGCGTCGTGCTTTTGCGAAGCGGACAATGGGATGAAGCCTATGAGGCTCTAATGTCAGCGCTAAGGCAGGAAAGTTTCCGTTATGCGGAAGCCAGTTTCAACCTGGGCCGGTTATATGCGGCACGCGGAGAAAACGATTTGGCTGTTCGTGAATGGCGTCG
>JAMQPH010000007.1 GCA_023717605.1 Pyrinomonadaceae bacterium | reverse complement strand
CGGCCGTCTGCGCCGCGATTTGGGCACGCTTGAATCCTACGCCGCGCTAATCGGGATTCTGATCGGCGCCGGAATATTCAAAGTCACCAGTCAGGCCTGGTCGCTGACAGGCCCCAGCGTCATCCTCGGTTACATCGTTTTGGTGCCTGCCATTCTGGCCACGTCGATTCCTTACGCCGCGTATCTCTCAACGTCGCTGGGACGTGAACCTGGCGGCGAATATTTACACATCTCGCGCACACTGGGCGGTTTTCGCGTCGCTTACATTGGCTCGTGGCTGAAAATCATCTCTTACGTCGGCGCCGGAACCTACCTTGCAGACGCGTTCGCAGGCTATCTGCTCGAATTGTTTAGCGGCCGGCTCGATCAAGCCAAATATCACCGTCCGCTCGCGTTGGGTGGGTTGCTGCTCTTCTACGCCATCCATGTTGCCGGTGTACGCTGGTTCGGGCGAATGCAGGTATTGATGTGCTCGCTGAAAGGGCTGGCGTTGTTGGTGCTGATCGTGCCCGGGCTATTTGCAATCCAGAGATCAAACTACGCGCCGTTTGTCACGCACGGCCCTGGCGGGTTCGCAGCCAGCCTGCTGCCCATCTTCTTCGCCTATGCCGGCTTTGAATCGCTGGCTCAAACAGCGGGTGAAGTGAAAGACAGCACGCAGCGTTTGCCGATGATCCTGCTCAAGGGAATTACCGCCACGGCGTTGATCTATGCGCTGATGTCTGTGGTTGCCTTTGGCGTATTGCCAGGCGCACGTTTGCAAGCGAGCGCTGCGCCGATGGCCGAAGTGGCCGCGGTTTATCTCCCGGCGGGTGCAACCGGATTTGTAACTTTCGGCGCGATCATGGCGATCATGACAGCGCTGAATGGGACGATGCTGGTGCCCTCGCGGCTGGGTCTGATGTTTGTAGGAGATGGGCTGGCGCCGGCGTGGCTCGGGTTTATCAATCCGCGCACAGCCACGCCGATTCGCGGGTTGACACTGACACTCGTCGCTTGTATTGCACTGCTGGTGAGCAACCAACTAGCGCTGGCTCTGAACATCGCCGTCTTTGCCCTGATCCTGCTCTACTTTTTACACAGCCTGACATTTCTCCTATTGCCGCGTTGGAACCCACAACTCTACAGCGAAATCACGCTCAGGATTCCGCGATCGATTACCATGGCAAGCGCGCTGCTCTCAGTGATCGCGATGGGTGGCATGATAGTAGTGCAGGTGGTTCAAGACGTTGGTACGCTGACGACGCAAACTCTGCGCGAACGAGTGGCGAACCATTCACTGACGAGTCTGGAACTGGCCTTTGTATGGGCGGTCGTGGGCGCGACACTCTATGCACTGGCCCGCGGTCGAACCCCAAAGTAAGGGGCTGCTTGCTTTCATTGGGCCAGGGGTTGCGCGCTTATCTTGGAGATAAAGGCGTGCGCGTGATTACCGTCATGCCAAGCACGATCGACACCGACATGAGCCGCGGCGCTGAGGTGCCAAAGCTGTCGAAAGAATTCGTTGCCGGTGAGATTCTGCGGCACATTCGTGAGGAAACAATCGATCCGCCTCTCGGGGAAGCAGCCGCGGGGGTTTATGAATCGTTGATGAAAGATCCGCGGGCGGTGGAAAAGATGCTCGCGCAGATAAGAGGATAGAATACTTAAGAGAAACACCGACCCTTAAACCGTGAGCCTTAAATCAGAAACCCAAATCAACCGTCGTCGCGAAGAATTTCCAACTCTCGCTTCCGGTATTCATTTGCTCAGTCACAGCCTTGGTCCAGTGCCACGGGCGGCGCGCGAATCGATGCTCGACTATTGCGACGCCTGGGAGCACCACACCAGCGAAGACGCGTGGGCCAACGCCTGGTGGGAATTGTCACGGCGCGTAGGCGACCGCATCGCGCGCATCATCGGCGGGGCGCCAGGCTCAGTGCAGATTCAACCAAATGCCTCGATTGCGCTTGCGAGTGTCGCATCGTGTTTTGACTTCGCATCGACGAAGCGCAATAAGGTAGTCACGACCGCGCTGGACTTCCCCTCGATGGAATACATCTGGGAAGCGCAGAGAAATCTCGGCGCGAAAGTTGAGATTGTTGGCTCACCTGATGGCATTACCGTTCCTCTAGAGAACATTCTCGCGGCTATCGACGACACCACGAGTCTGGTGGCGATGTCACACACTTCATTTCGGAGCTCGTATCGCGTCGATGCAAAAGCGATCGTGGAGCGCGCGCATAGCCTTGGTGCGCTCGTTCTCCTTGACGTCTATCAGTCGGCCGGATCAATTGAGTTGGACGCGTCCGTCTGGGAGGTTGATTTTCTGATCGGAGGCACAATCAAGTGGCTGTGTGGCGGGCCGGCTTGCGGCTATTTGTACGTGCGACCCGACCTGCAAAGAGATCTGCAACCGCGACTTACCGGCTGGGTCGCGCACGATGCACCTTTTGACTTCGCGCATTCGCCCATGCGTTATGCCAAGTCTATCCGCCGATTCGCGCAAGGCACGCCAAGCATTCCAGCGCTCTATTCAGCATTGCCCGGTCTGCAAATCTTAGAAGAGGTCGGCGTCAAAACAATCGCGAGCGAATCCCGCCGCCGAACAGAATGGATGATCGAGTTTGCTCTGGAGCGGGGATGGAAAATAAACAGCCCACGCGATGTCAACGAGCGCGGGGGTTCAGTAATGATAGAAGTCAATAACGGACCAGCAATGGTAGATCGTCTCGCGGAGAGAAAAGTCTTCGTTGATTGCCGCCCCGGCGTTGGCCTGCGCATCTCACCGCACTTCTTCAACCTGGATGAAGAAGCGGAGGAAGCTATGACGATCCTCTCACAATTAATTGGTCCTATTTGACCTATAGGACTTATCGGACCTATTGCTTAAGCCTCATATCTCACACTCGGACTTCCTGCAGGATAGAAAACACCCAACAGCCGCAGCTCACTATCACCCGTGTTCTCAACGCAGTGTACCTGACCCTTGGGCAGGTAGATGCAAGAGCCGGGCGCGATGGGCGTATGAGTTTTGCCGGCCCACATACGGCCAACGCCGCGCAGGATGAAAAGCACCTCTTCGTAGTTATGAAAATGATCGGGCGCACGGCCCGGGGGAATCGAACCGACAAACTGCGTCACTTGCGTGCTGCCGACTTCTTCGTCGACGAGCACTCGATACCAGCGGTCGGCGGTCGGGACGGCGTCACGATCGGCGAGGCGTACGATGGGTGGTAACTGTGACGGTTTCTCTAATGACCGTGGAGAAGTGAGTGGGGGCAGTGGATCGCACGTAGCTACCGGCTCAGGGCATTGCGAACTGATGAGCACAAACGATTCTGGGCCGGGATTGTCCAACGTCAGGATCGCGCCGGGTCGTAGATAGACGCCAGTCTCCGGCTGAACCGGATAAGGCCAACCGTCTATTAAAATGGTGGCGGCTCCTTGCAGGACGTAAGCGATCTCGTCACATTCCTGATTGCGGAAACCCGGTGACAAGCCCGGCGCGAACTCCATCGTGCGTAGAGAGATCGCCGATGCCTTGTTGGCCCGCCCGATCTGAGGCCAAACACTTAGGGTTCCATTGATCGTTGGTTCGCCGTCTCTAATTCCGGTCACCCGGCAGCCGCCTTCCAATACCACAGCCATCTCAACTCTCCCATCGCATTTATGAACTCTAACGCTAAACCCTTGCTGGTAGTTTAGAGTTCAAGCTTTAGCTTGTGTCTTTCGTGAGCGGCAACCTAAAGGTTGAACTCTGAACTTCCGGTCTCAAATTGAGATAGTGGTGTTATTCGAATCCTTACTCAACTCACCAGACCCACGTGTTCTGGAGTGAAGTTGGGAAAAACTTGATTAACGTCGCGAAGGCCCAGAATCTTAGTAAGCACTTCAGAGAGCACGGAACGGTAGTCGAAGAGAACTTTGAGACCGCTTGGGCCGGCAATGTTATTCAGGGTGGTTGATCCAGGGGCCTCTTCCTCCGCGAGGCCGGGCCACTTGCCGTGGACCTTTCCACCTCTGATGCAGTGTCCCATGGCCAACATCGCAAAGCCGCGGCCGTGATCTGTGCCTAGCGAGCCGTTCTCGTAGATCCGGCGCCCAAACTCTGTCATCACAATCGTGGTCACTCGGCCACGACAACTGAGCATATCCGCGTCAAAAGCTGCTAGGCCGTTCGCCAATTGCCAGATCAAGTCGGCTTGTAGGCCGCTCGAGCTGCCCTGAAAGAAATGCGTGTCCCAGTTGCCGAGATCCAGGCAAGCCACTTCCAGACCAACACTCGCCTTAACCAGACGCGCAACTTCCTTCAAGCCTTGCGCGAAGCTGTCATCAGGATAGACCGCCCCGCCTTCGGGTTTGTACGACGTGCCCCTCAAAGTTTCGACTCGCTTCAGGAGTTCGAGCGTGCTCTTGCCGGGCTGACTAAGAAAGCCGATCTCCGCGCCGTACATTGTGGACAAAACGGATGAAACTGCCGCTGTATTGCCCAGCGGCGTCTTGATCTGAACTTCGTCGATTGATTCAATGGCACTCGCAGTTGGGGCGCCACGAAGTGACTCAGGAATTGTTGATCCAATCGCTACCGCCGAGAGCGGCGTTAATTCAGCGGCAGCGCGCGCGCGCAGATATCGGCCCAGCCAGCCGCCACCGATGACGCGACCATAAGACTCGCCGTGCTCCATCTGGTCCTGCGCCTCAAAGTGCGAGCCGGTGGGATTGTCCGTGCCAACAGCTTGCACAATTCCGAGCCGTCCCTCTTCAAATGTCGGAACCAGCGGACGCAGCTTGGGATGAAAAGCGTAGAAGTCATCGAGGCGTATCGACGTCACATCATTTTCTTTGTTCTGGGAAGGTGGCGGAAGGGCAAGTGTCGGCCGCGACTTGTAATACTGATCGTCACCGTACGGGACTACCATGTTAAGCGTGTCAGCAGCGCCACGGAGGAAGATGCAAACCAGCGTGCGCTCTCCGGCCGTGGGCACAACTGCTTCGTTGGCCAGAAGCAGTTGGCGAATAAACCCCCGCCGTGTTCGCCGCGATGTATGCCTCATCTTCAACACCTCTGAAACGCCGGCGAAGCCAGGACGAGTGCAAACAACTCGGCGCGGTGGTTCGCGTCGCCGAGATCGCTATCGAGCTGTGCTTGCAGGTAGTCATCGAGCGCGCTAAGCTCGGTTGCTGATCCGGCGCGTCCGAAAAAATAGGGAATCAATCGCGCGGGTTGAAGTCCGTTATTTGCGTTGCCGGCGTTTGCCTCAATTGCCCCGATTGCCCCAATTGCTTCGCCCAACTGGTCTAAAGCGACACTTACCGTTGGGACACGACCCGATGCGAGTGCGAACGCAAAATTCCAACGCCAGAGGAGCGTGCCGAGCCAGGGAGCTGCCCGGTCGGGATACCCATCCGGTGTTGGGTGTTGGAACGGACCCTGGCCCATGCGCTGGAGGTATTCGATCAGGGGTTGGTGCGCGTGCGTGTCGGCGCCAAGTGCGCGCAAGCTGGTCACGATGTATTGAAAGGGTCGTTTGAATTTAAGGCCCTTTGCAGCGTTGAATTCCTCTGAAGCCAGGATTGTTCTAAGCTGGGACTTGATGTCGCCGTCAGTCGCAGTGAAGACTTCGGCTACGCGCGTCACAAGTGACTCCGTGACATCCTCTGAAACAAACCGTCGCACGAGCTTGGTGGCGATGTGCCTTGCCGTCGAAGGGTGATGGCAAGCGATGTCCACGAGGCGGTCCAGATCCGCGGCGCCGCCGCCGGCGGGGATCAACTGGCCCAACACATGTTTCTCGCCATCGTCGTGAAGGCTGGGGTCGAAGTACACCGTACCTTTGCGCCAGCCGGTCCGCAGTCTCCAGCCCGTCAAGCATCGCGCAGCTTCAAAGACATCGAGTTGAGAGTAGCCACCATCCACTCCCAACGTGTGCAACTCAAGTAACTCCCGCGCGTAGTTCTCGTTTGGCACATCGCTGGGATTGCCCTTCTTGTTCTCTTTTCCGTCCAGATACACAAGTATTGCCGGCGAAGTCGCCGAAGCTCGAATCAGGTCTCTGAATCTACCCAACGCGTGGGCCCGAATCACCAGACGATCATCTGATGGCTTGAGATATATGCAATCTCCCTTCTCAAGATCGATGTTCAGATGATCGGTCCAGAAACCAACCATCACCTCGAAAAGTTGGCGTCTGCTGTAAACGGCGCGCAAAAGAGTATGACGCGTGATTTCCTCGCGTAACACCGGCTTCTTGTATTCGTAGCAGGTGCCCGGTTCGTGCCAGATTGTTTCGAAGCGCCGCGCCCGCAAGTTGCACGCCGTGTCGTCAATGCCGTCCGGCGCGAGTTGTTCTTCGATCCATTTGTCCACTCCCATCGTCCGCACGCGGTCCAGATCGCCAGGCCACGGACCGTAAGCAGCGCGCGACAGCAAATGAAACGCGGGATCGATCTGCAGTCCGTCGGCCAGGCTCAAACTGGAGGGAATCGCCTGGCCCATCTGCTGGGTAACGTTGCTGATAAGCCTTTCGCAGCCCATCAATGGCAAGGTTGCGCCCGTCAGCCCCAGTATCTTCAACAGTGTTCGTCGCGCAGGATTCATTCCACCACTCCGACGAAACCGCCCCTAATCGCCGACGCGACCAGCAGCCGCCGTATTGCTCACGGTCAGTACCGGTTTAGTAGCAAACACCGCGTGTTTTAGTCTTGAGAGCAGACCTAGATTGGCCACTCCAGAGCCGATGATGATCGAAGCGGGCAAGATAACGAACCAACCAAGAATGGGAAGAAGATAGGCCAGCTCGAGTACTACACCACCGCGTAACGTCGAGCGCCACGAGCGCTGTTCATCGAGTGGCGTCGCAAGCCGGTGCCCGATTGAGGTTACCAGACCAGAAACGCCGGTGTGGGCTTGCAGCATGTATAGACAGACCACACCGACGCCGGCTATCTTCCCGACAGGACCAAGTACTTTGAACAGAATCGTGGTTACGACGACCATCAAGATCGTGATGGGCAATCCCACGAGAAAGGATGACCATAGACCCTTGCCGCAGCGCTCGGCGGCCGCGGCGACAGCTTCAGGCCAGAGACCGCGGCAGAGTAACCAGAGACCGGGAAACGCCAGCATCATTCCCAGGATCACAAAAAAGATCGACATCGTATCAGCCATTAACATGGACATAGTCCTCCTACATTCCGCAGCAGCCAACTCATTTGACGCTGTTCAGCTGCGCAGTCTTTCAATTAAACGTGTGAGCAGTTGACCAGGTTTCAGATAGGAGTTCAGAAGGCGTTTTCCGTGGGAAGTCAAAAAGCCAGCAAGGGAGTGAGCAGGTTAGAATTGTTGGTCCGCTCTCGCGATCGAGACCTCTCCGCCTATTGATCGAGCGGGAACGGACTGATGCCTGTGTCACCGGTCTCAATCATCTGTAGCTGCAATTCCAGAAATCGGCGTTCTGGTTCGGTGCAAGGACAGGAAAGAGCAGTTCGATAGGCGTCCGCGGCTCGCTGAGGATTTCCGATCTGCTTCCACAGTTCGGCGCCCACGGCTGAGAACAAGTGATATTGGCGCAAGGCTGGATGTGACTCAATCTCTTCGAGGGCGCGAAGACCGGCAAGAGGACCTTCCGAGCGTGACCTGGCAATTGCACGATTTAGCGCCACGATAGGTGTCGGTTCGAGTTGGTACAGCTGCTCATACAAAACGGCGATCCCGGCCCAGTCCGTATCCAGGTCACTCTTTGCCGTCGCATGAATGGCCGCAATCTCGGCTTGCAAATGATAAACGGTTAAGATGTCTCCAGCAGCCGACCACTCCAGATGCCGCAAGCCGCCGGCAATCAAACGCTGATCCCACATTGAACGATCCTGTTCGGCTAATAAGGCCAGCGTTCCGTCTTCTTGTGTTCGAGCCGGCAGCCGTGCAGCCTGCAACAACATGAGCGCAAGCAGCGCGTGAACCGCAGGGGATGGGGGGCCATGATTCAGGAGCAAAGTACAGAGCCGGATTGCCTCTCCGCACATATCGGCGCGAACCAGGTCTTTGCCGCTGGTTGCTCCGTAGCCTTCATTAAACAAGAGGTAGATCACACGCAGTACGCTATCAATGCGTTCGGGCACCAGCTTAGCGTTGGCTGCGTCAATGACGATACTCAGCTCCCGGATCTGGCGTTTTGCTCGGACCAGACGCTGCGCGATTGTCGTCTCTGGCGTCAGAAAAGCACGTGCGATTTCAGCAGTACTAAAGCCGCAGGCCAACCTAAGAGTTAGGGCCACCTGACACTCTATCGCCAGGGCTGGATGAGAGCACATCAGAATCAAGGCGAGTTGATCATCGATTTCCGCTTCGTTGGAGTTATCCGCGCCGGATGAGGATTGTGTCAGTGAGCGCTCGAGTTCGGCCACTTTAAGCTTCAACGATGAATCGCGACGCAGCAAGTCCAATGCACGATTCTTCGCAACGAGCGTAAGCCAACCAGCCGGGTTTTCAGGAATTCCCTTGAAGGGCCATTGCTGGAGTGCTTTAACCAATGCATCCTGGACCACGTCTTGGGCCAGATCCACGTAACGCGAACCGAACAGTCGCGTCATGGTCGCAACGATCCTTCCCGCCTGGTGCCGGAAGAGATGTGCGACGAGCAGGTGAGCGTCTTGTTGTCCGTTGGATTCCATGATCTAAGCGCTGAAGGTCACCTGGATATCATCGCGCTTTTTAGGAAAGAGTTAATGTCGCTTCCGGCTCGGTAGTAAGTCATCAGGCGATCTGGCAGGGCCTTTTCCAACAAAACGCCGGCGTCAAGATCGGACATGAAATAGAACTGTTTGTTCGCCACCATTGGTTCCTTGGCGACCCATTGCCGAAATTCGGGCGGCATTATCTTGTTCCTTTCGCCTTGCAGCGAGCCGTACTTTGACGTGAACGCTTTTGCTGTCACGAGCCTCTTGAATGACGGCAGATCTCCAATGATGGTCTTGCGGATCTTGTAAAGAGCCGGCGGCTCAGTTATGTAGGTTCCACCCCCAACGGTAACTCGATCGGCAGAGAACTGAAAGTAAAATCCAGGCCATTCTTTAGACTTTCTGCCTTGCTTCGACACATTGGCCGCCATGTGGGTTTTGTAAGGAGACTTTTCTTTTGAGAATCGGATATCTCGATTAATTCGGAAGACGGCGTCTTTCGCTGCTATCGCCACCTCGGGATCCTCCGCTCTAATCAGGCCAATCATCACTTCCACAAGAGCAGTAAACGGCTGCTTCACATGTTCTTCGTATCGTTGCCGGTTTGCATCGAACCAGGTTTTGCTGTTGTTCTTGGTCAGCTGTTGAAAGAACTTCTGATACTCTCGAGTAAAGTACACCATTAGGAACTCTCCTCTGGCGAAACTATCTAAGGTCGAATTTGCTGTCCCAACCAAACATTAGTGACTACTGGCGAATCACCACGAACCGTCCGAACTCTCTCCAGGTCCCGTCCTTCTGCCTTACCGAATCCACAACTTCTAGTTTTCCGGCTTCTAAAAACCTGTAGACCGATTTCCCCTGTTCTCCTCTCGGCGCCCCCCATAGCACATTCAGCGTCTCCCCCTCAATGTTGCCTTTGATTGAGAAGGATTCACCCCGCGTGTCGAACCATTCTCCGTCGCACTTTCCTTCGCCGGTCGACCAATAGTAAGCGTGTCCTTCGAAAGCTTGCACCTGACCCGTGGCGGTCTGCGTTTCCGTCTTCAGGATTAAGTACAGGAACTTTCCTGCCAGCACCCTTTCCCATTTCATATGCAAACGAGCGGACATTCCGAAAGCTTTACCATCGCCTTGCCACGTGCCCTGAAATCGATTCAAGAATGCGTCGTTGGACGACGCCTCGAGCCTGCGAGAAGGGAACAGCAGTACCGACAAAGCGACGGCAATACATATTGTGTAAGTCTTGTAGTTTACGTTCTTCACTGTCACCTCTCTTCGTTTGTTCGTGAGGAAGTCACCGGTTCGACTTCGCGGATCTCGATTGTGCCGTACTCAAGGTGAGGACAGTCGCTCGCGGCCTGCACGGCCTGCTCGTAATTGTCCGCTCGGATTTGAAAAAAGCCTCCGATAACCTCTTTGCTTTCGGTGTAGGGGCCGTCGGTGACTGCCGCCTGACCACCCGTCCGCCGCAGCACCCGCCCCGTTCCGTCCTGGAGCTTCTCGCCCCCTGTTAGCGCTCCAGCTTCCAACATACGTTGTTTCCACCTGGAGTACTTTTGAATAATGGCCTGCATTTCCTCGGGGCTAACTCGCTCGAAGACTGAAGGATCTTCGTGTAGGAACAGTAGATAAGTTGGCATTTTAAGCTCCTTTAACGTCTCTTGAAATCGGTTCTCACTTGGATAACGAACGAGTAGACGCGTTTTCGACAAAGGAACGGAAATAGATCAACGCTTGATGAACCGATTAATGGCGTAGTCGCTTGGTAAGGTTATTAGCTCGGCCTTGAATGACGATTTCGGAGAGACTCGGCCAAAGTTCAAGCACCAGTGTCAAATGAGGATATCACTTGATGCCTTCTACGTAGCAGGTACAGCAGTCAAGGTAGAGGAGCGGAATATGAACCGCTCCTCAACCGGATAATTGAAAATCTCTGACTGGCAAACGATTAAGAGACTGTGATTGTCACGGCTGTTAAGGTGCCCTCACCTTTATTTGCCACAATCACTACTGAGTCGTCCGCTTTTATGTCGGCGGCAGTAGCAGCTTTTCCGGCTTTGGTGATCTTCGTCTTGGCGTCAAGACTAATAGTCTGCTCAGCCTTTTCACTGTCGACAATCGTCAACGTTGACTCAGTTACACTTTTCACGGTGCCATTGATGGTGACTTTTTTAGCCATCATCTCCTGGGTCGAGGCGAAGCTGTGCGCCTGCCTCACCTCACTTTTCTGCCCCATTGTAGGTGTGGCGATCACGCTTGCCGTGAAAGCTAGCCCCACGCAGAGCTTCCAGACTTTACCTGCTGTGAACATTTTTAGCATTGACTGTTTACCCCTTCCTTTTTCTTTAGCAAAACATGAGTGACGAACGACGTCGGGTAGAAACTCATTCTAGACCAGAAGGGGGAGGTGTCCCGTTACTTCTAACTTGTGTTGACGTTGCGATCCTGTGCACTTGAATCGTGAATGTTGCAGTACGAATCCCGACAAGCTTGGAAGAGATAGTCCCGTTACTTCTAACTTGTATTGATGTTGCGATCCTGTGCACTTCAACGGTAATTATTGCAATACGAATTCCGACTGGATAGCGGGCGTCCCGAAAGTGTCAGGGAGAGTTGAGTCCTTAGGAGTTGCGATTACTACGGCTTCTTAGGTGGCGGAACTGTTTGACGCGGCCGAGTAGCCTCGGGTACCTCGTCAATCTCTATCACTTTCACCTTGCTGCCGAAGCGCTTGTAGTCGGTGTAACGAACAAGCATACGTATGTGCACAGTCTGGCCTTTGGGGAACACCAATTCATCGTCGGCGGAGGTATACGTCGGGAACCAATAACGCCCGTCAATTTGCTGCCGGTAAGTCTCGAACACAGGGAAGCGTTGGTCGCCTTGAGGTACACCTCTTCCCCGGACCTTTACGATCTGCAAATCTTGATCATCGACCCAAATGCGTCCCTCAAAGAAACGCTCGCTGACCTTCTTAGGCACAACCTTTGGCGCTACGTCAAACACATAAGTATCCAACTCATCGAGATGTTCCTTACCCACGTATTTGAAGTCATACCGGTCAATCTTGGAGGCTTCGAGCGCAAAGGGTTGCACGCCACCAAGGTCTTCGAGGTCTTCCTTAGTAAATATAAGTTCGGTCAATGTAGGTTGGGGAAAGAAGGTGATCTTTTCAAAGCGCTCGTTCTGATCGGTGAAAACAAACTGAGACACTCGACGGTATTCACCGGTGACCTGTCCACCCATACCGATGGTCCGGATTACAGCGTCGCGGTTGAAGGCATATTCGGAAAGCGCTTGCCGAAACTCCGTTTCTTTAGCGGTAAATGCTCGAATAATTTTCGCGATATCCGAGGACCCGTCGGCAGTCGAGGTGGTTCTTTGATCGTTACTTTGGGGTTGCTGAGCGTGCACGCGCTCGGGGTATGCTCTGCTAAAGAGGAACAAAAGACCCAAGCCAAGAAGAAATGCGGCGCTGGTTTTGAACAGAGACTTCATCAAGAAACTCCTAGGTCTGGTAGAAAGTCGCAAGTGCCGGGGACACCGCGTTGTTTGATGTGACCACTCTCTACGGCGGTGCCAGGAATTTGTCAAGGTTTTGTAAAGGATTTGGTGGGGTCTTATTTTCACCTTTTTCGTGCAACCTCGCCGTTCTCCGAGCAGCCCCCAACTATCTTCCTGTTTCTTTATTTGAGCAAGATCTTGATCAAAAGAACGATCCACTAAGTCACGAACCACATGAAATGTATTATTGAAATTTCGTGTGCCGGCTCTGTATTTGCACGCGCCGCGAAAATGAATTATAAGGTCCCTTAACGGTCAAAACAGGCTGAACGGTTCTTGACGATGCCCGAGCACACCCTCAGGGGGAGCGAATTGTCCCAGGTCGTTCTGATCCGCTGAGCGATCCCAAATCACTTTGCCAGGTTCACCGGTTTTGCCTCCTCAAAGAGAGCTCATCAAAGAACAGACGCGGTTCAACTAGGAAAAGGATCCCAGGGCTGCGGGCTGGTTAGCAGTTTAACTTTTCTACAAAAGGAGAACAGCATGTACAAAGAGCATATCGACGCATTGGTTTCCGCGTGGAACACGGGCAATCTCGGTGAACTGGATGCCTTTCTTGCAACGAATACGACTCGCCGGGCACCGGGCTCACTCTTTAGTGACGCGCACAGCCTGGCTGAGCTGAAGAAAGTAATCACCGAGTTTCGTACCGCTTTCCCCGACACAAGAGTGACGATCGACGAGGCCTTCTTCCTCGAAGGTCGTTCCTTTACGAAATGGACTTTTACGGGCACGAACACGGGACCGGGCGCGCACCCGGCGACAGGCAAGCCCGTCAAAGTTTCGGGAGTTTCCTTTGGCCGTTATGAGGGAGGTAAGCTAATCGAGGAGTTGGTGTATTTTGATGCCTTTGAGTTCTTATCGCAGCTCGGGCTGATAGAGCCACCCAAACTGGCCGCCGCGGGATAAGGCTATTGGTGGAGGAGAGGAGGGTGCCGTCCTCGTCGGCACCGCTATTCTCCCTCAGGGGTGGAGATGGAAGACCTTGTTCATGATTTTCCATTCCCCGTCGACTTTGAGCATTGTGAATAAGTCGGTAAAGCGATGGCCGGTCCAGTTTTCGAGTTCCAGCCGCACCATGGCGATCGTGTCGATGATATCGATGCTGGTAATCCGGCCCTGGAGCTCTGTTGCTGGGCCATTCTGGTCATTCCAGTCAAAGAGCTTCTGGATGGGCCCGCCGAACAAATCGGCGCCGATATAGCCAAAGATCGTTGCCTCCGGGTGAAACGCGGCCTTCATGTCGGTGGTTCGGCCCGACTTGCCGCCGTTGATATATCGCTGAACCGTCCTGGTAATCGCATCATACTCACTCAAGTCGATCGGTGCGTTACTCATGATTTTCTGCTCTTTTTGCATGAACGCTTCTCCTTGTTGGTTTTACTCTCTCATCAATTATTCCCCGTCTGGACGGTTGCTTCAGTTCCGAACACGTGTCCTTGTTTGTCTCAAGATAGAAGTACAGGCCAGTCGCACCACGTCGCCTCAGCGCGTCGATCAGCGCACGAGCAGGTCCAGCTGGCGCTCATCGAGACCGGCCTCGCGATAGTACTTCAGAGTCAGCTCGAGAGCAGTGAATCCATCTTCATAGGCAGCAAAGCCACCGTTGACCGCCTTGTCCAGATAGATGAGGCCGCCCTCGACTATGAAAAGGATTATCGCTGGCTCTGGTGAGTCCTTGGTGATCACCAGCGTGTGAGCCTCGCCGGCGGGTTCGTAAATGTAAGTTCCGGGTTTTGCAATCCAGTCATGCTCCAGGTATCGCCAGTGACCACGCATCGTATAGCCATGAACGGTACCGACGTGGTAATGGGTCCCCAGCATGGCGCCCGGGAGACCTTTCAGAATTACACTAAATCCGCCAGACGTAACGTTAAAGCAGCAAGGCTGGAACCAGACACCATCCGCGTAAGGTACCCAGAGACGGTCATCTTCCAGGTTGGTGTTAGTAATGAAGTGTTCGCGGCTTCTTCGATTCGGATCGAGGCCGTCCGTGAAACTGTTGAAGGCGGTGATTGGCACTAGTCCCTCCTAACGGTTAGCTGGGTGTGAATCTTGCCGAGTTGTTAACCATCTACTCCGGAAAGCCGACACGTCGCACAAGATCGGCGAAACGCGGGTCGTTGCGGAGCGGATCGAATGCCGGATCGCCCGTTATCGTTGCCAGCTGAAGGTCTCGGACGGCAAAGGCTTTCTCGAATGATGCAAACGCCTCATCTTTGAGGCCAAGCGCTCCGAGCAGAACCGGGAGTTCACCCGGCGAAACATATTCCTTGCTCGATCGGACTTGTCTGAGGATCTCTAGAGCCTTTTCGCGTTCGCCGGCATGTGCGTAGGCCGCACCGAGATAGATCTGTGTGCCGGTTGACTTATCACCAAACTCGACTGCTTTCTTATAGGATTCGATAGCCTCCCGGTACAGGCCCTTGCCGGCATAGTTGTATCCAAGCATCAGATATGCGAAATCAGAATTTGGGTCCAGCTCCAGGGTTTTACGGGCCGCCGCTATACCTTCATCGAAGCGCCGGGCAAACAGACAGGCGTAAGAGATGTATGCATTGACCGTTATTGAAAGCGGATCAAGCTCGCGAGCGCGTCTCGCTTCTGCCACTGCTTGATCATTCCGTCCCATCACCGATAAATGACGGGCGAGCGCTCTATGCGCGGCTCCCAGGTTTGGGTTCAGATCGAGCGCCCTGGTAAGTTCGTGCTCAGCTTCTGCCCATTTCCACTGCTTGCGAAATATTGAGCCCAGCGCCAGATGTCCCTCGGGAAGCGTTTCGTCCAATTCCAATGCTTTCCGGGCGGCCGCTTCCGCTTTTGGCAACCCGTCTTTCGGATCGATATAGCCGTTGCTGGCAAGTACACTATAACTTGACGCAAGCTCTGCGTACGCAAGCGCGTAACTCGGGTCGGCCTCGACCGCCTGGTGATAGAACTCATTTGCCTTAATCTGGTTCTCATCACCGCTCTTCCCGTTTAAGTAATTTCCTCGCAGCAATAACTCATACGCTAACGGACTTGATGTTCCTCTTTTTGCAAGTTGCTGTTCCTGCGCTCCCGAAAGCCTCGGCCTGAGACGTTCTGAAACCGTTTGGGCAATCTCCTTTTGAACCTCCAGTGCATCCGAGAGTTTTCGATTGTACTGCTCGCCCCAAAGCTGCTTGTTGTCGCGCGCGTCCACGAGCTCAACCAGCACCGCCAGTTGGTCGCCCAGTTTGATGACCTTGCCCATAACGACAGCCTGGACGCCGAGCTTATTCGCCACGTCCAAAAGATCAACGCTCGGGCCGCGGTATTTAAAGCTTGAATTGCGGGCGATGACTTTAAGTTGCGGCAATTGCGAGAGCTTGTTGATCAGGCTTTCGCTCATGCCGTCGGAAAGGTAGTCCATTTCCGCGTCGCCGCTTCCGTTTTCAAAAGGCAGCACAGCCAACGAACTAATCTGCTGAGAGTTCTGCTGACCAAGACGGGAATGGTAAAACCACCAGCCCGCACCGGCGAATATTAGAAGGAAGACTCCAATGGCGGCCATGAATCCAAGTTTGTGTTGCCCTATTTCGCCGACTAAGTATTCGGCTGTTGATCTCGTATCTGCGTTTGGGAAGCTAGCCGCAGACGAAATCTGCTCGGCAGTAATCCGCCCGGCGGACTTAGGAACAGTCAATTTATCCTGAGTAGGCGTGCGTTTCAGCTTTGCTCCGAAATCCAAATCCTGTTTCAGGTCACGCAGATCTAAGAGTAGATCCTTGATGTGTTGGTAGCGTTCGTCGGCATCTTTACGGAGCGTCTTCAAAACAATTCGTTCGAGTTCCACAGGAATGTCTGAATTGAAATTTGTGGGCGGCTCGGCTTCGGTTTTGAGAATGGCGGCGATAGCGTCGCTCACGGTTTCACCCGCAAACGGCAAACGGCCGGTGAGCATTTCGTACAGCATCACGCCCAGACTCCACTCGTCCGCGCGCCCATCGACTGTTTGCCCGCGCACCTGTTCGGGTGCCATATAACCCACGGTGCCCATCACCATACCGGGACTCGTCTTGACGAGTGCTCGGGTTGGGGCTTCAGCTTCGAGATCTTCCAACGGCCTTTGCGCGAGTTTCGCGATGCCGAAATCCAACAACTTAACTAAACCGTCTTTGCGCAAAATGACGTTTTCCGGTTTGACGTCGCGATGTACTATGCCTGCCTGGTGCGCGGCTTCCAGTGCAGCCACGATTTGCATCGCAATGTCGAGCGTCTCAGAGATCGTTAGTTGCTCTCTCGTGAGACAGTCGCGCAGCGCTTCTCCGCTAACATATTCGGCGGCGATATAGCGCACATCATTGGCCTCGCCAGATTCATAAATCGTCAGGATGTTTGGATGATTCAGTGCCGACGCCGCGCGCGCTTCCTGCTCCAGGCGTTGCAACTGCTCCGTTTGATCCCTCAACTCCGGGGCCAGCACCTTCAACGCTACCTGCCGTCCGAGCTGCGTGTCTTCGGCCAGATACACTTCACCCATTCCGCCCACACCGAGCAGTGAAAGAACCTGATAGTGACTGACCTTTTGGCCCACCAGTGAAGCGTGTTGGGTTTGCGCCAGGAGCGCAGCAGCGATATCCATTGCCGGACGTGATAGAAACTGGTCCGCCTCTTTCTGACTCGCGAGCAGAGCTTCGACTTCCCGCCGCAACCCGGAATCTGCACGACACACCTGGTCAAGCCAGGCAGCGCGCCGTTCCGGGGCGAGGTTCAGCGCCTCATCAAAGAGTTGGCCAATGCGTTTATAACGCTCAGGGGTCATGTCGTGGGACTTAATTGCTGATGTAACCAGGCCTGGGCCATGCGCCAGTCACGACGCACTGAGCTGACAGAAATCCGCAAGACTTCGGCGACTTCCTGCAGGTTCAGGCCACCGAAGAAACGCAGCTCCACGGTGCGAGCCTGGCGCGGATCTAGTTTTTCCAGAGTAGTCAGCGCGTCATCAAGCGCTACCAGGTCGGGATTGTCACCTGTGCTGATGGCGGCGGCCTCGGACAGAGATATCTGCACTGCCTGGCCGCCACGTTTTGCCGTCTGCTGCTCGCGCGCGAACTGCACGAGGATGTAACGCATCAGCTTAGCGGAAACGCCAAAAAAATGAGCACGATTCTGCCAGTCGACCTGTTGCCAGTCAATCAACCGAACGAATGCCTCGTTAACCAGCGCGGTAGTTTGCAACATGTGCCCGGCTCGTTCGCCAGCCAGATAACTGTGGGCCAATCGGTGGAGTTCCCGGTAAACCAGAGGCGTCAGTTGGGCCAACGCCTCCTGATCTCCCTGCTTCCAGGCAAACAGTAGTTGGGTAATGTTCGAGGGTGTTGGGGGGCGCATGCTCGTCTCACACTATCGTGCAGCAAAGGAAGGTCTAGCAGAGTATATCGGGTTCGGGCCTGCATAAAAATGAGTTTTCAAAAAAAAATCCTGACCCGCGAACAGTTTTGCCGGCGAAATCCCCCTTATTAATTAGGAGCACCAAACAAGTTACTTACCCACTGGGGTGACTGTTACTTGAAACAAGGCAGCAACAGTTGAGACATAGCCCCCTTACCCTTGTAGCCGGTTAATTTCCACTAATTCCCGACAGGAGAAAACTATGAAAACTAATCGCGTAGTTGTTGGCTTGCTCGTTTTTCTGGTGCTGACTTTAGGCATCGTCGCGTTCGGACAAGTCCAACGTCCATTCAAAAACGGATCTGTCTGGAGCATCGGATTTATCCGCATGAAACCGGGAATGGAAACGGCTTATCTGAATTACATTGCCGGCGACTGGAAGCGGGAGCAGGAAGCGTTGAAAAAAGATGGCCAAATCATCTCTTATAAGGTCCTGCAAACTGAAGCGCACGGCTCAGCTGACTGGAATTTGATGCTGATGACCGAATACAAAGACCTGACGACCTACGAGAAGAATCTGGAGAAGGCTGATGCTCTGCTGCAAACGGTGATCGGCGACGACGAAAAGCAGCGACAAGGCTACCGCCAACGTCTTGAAATTCGGGAAGTCCTGGCTGACCGGCTCGGGCGCGAGATCCTCCTGGAACCCAATCGTTAATTCCCAAATACGTCGTTGGATCGGAGCGCGGATAGCCTCTTTCCCAACTTGTTCTGTGAATCAAGCCTTATTGCTAATCGCCGCTTCCGGAACCATTGACTGGTTCCGCACGCTTGTGTAAAAGCAGCACGTCTTTCCCTTATTCCCTGCCGGCTCTTTCCGGCGCATCCTTGAAAGGAGCATTCGCATGAAACATATCCTGGTAGTGGCGATGCTGGTTGCCACATCTACTTTTGTTTTCAATCAACACAGTAATGCAAACCAAAAGAGCAACGATGAACAAGTGGTACAGCAGTTCCTAAATGATCTTTACGCTGCCCTGGGTCGCAACGACGTTGCCGCGCTCGATCGACTCTATGCCGATGATTACACTTTTGTTAACGAGTCAGGAGTCCTTACGACCAAAACGCCACGTCTCGCAGCAATAAAGTCTGGAGAGATGAAGTATGAGTCTGTGAGCTTCGATGACGTGAAAATCCGTCTCTATGGAAATACGGCTGTGGCAACATACCGCGCCAACGTCAAAGCTCAATTCAAAGGGCAAGAGATTACCGGTCCACTGCAGGTCACCGTAACTCTCCTCAAGATAAAAGGGCACTGGCAAGTAGTTGCTGCCCAAGCAACACGCATCGCCTGAGAGTGATGTTCGGGAGCTACGGTAGGCATGATCCCTTTTCTTTGTGCAACGGGGCGGCCACGGAGTGCCGCCCATACAAGGTAGGTGCAAGTACCAACTCTAAAGGATTGACATCATGAGAAAAGAGCTCTGTTTTTTGGTTATCACGCTCGCAGTGGCCGGTATTCTTTTGGAACGGCAGCGCGATCGAAAGCTGAAATCAATGGTCCAGATGACCTGGATCAAATGAACAGAAGTGTGGGTAAACCGAGGGGGAAAGTGGCTGATAGTCTCCTACTCAGAAACGCCTGTGAGCTAGCCTGGCTAGCCTCTTGACAACCCCTTCTAAAGGGGAGAAAGGTGGATTTATGAAACGAATAC
>JAMQPH010000005.1 GCA_023717605.1 Pyrinomonadaceae bacterium | reverse complement strand
TATTTAGGGACCGAGGAACGTGGCGCTGAAGCCGTCGCCAAGCTTCATTTCCCGGGCCTTCATCCCGACGCCGCTCGTTGGCTGGCTGCTAACCGTTCGATAAAGGCCATTGGGTTGGATACCGCTAGCATCGACTTTGGGCAATCGACTCTCTTCGAAAGCCATCGCATACTCTTTGATAAGAATATTCCCGCGTTCGAAAACGTCGCGAACCTCGACAGGCTGCCGCCGAAGGGATTCTCAGTAATTGCGCTACCTATGAAAATCAAGGGCGGGAGCGGCGGGCCGCTTCGTATTGTGGCTATCTTGAACTAAAGCATACCGATGATTGATTGGTTCCCCATCAGGTTGTCATTCGCCGTAGCGGGTGCAGCAACTTTGATTGCGCTCATCGCCGGCTCAGCGCTGGCCTGGCTGCTGGCGCGCAAACGGTTTCCCGGGCGCAATCTGGTCGACGCCCTGATTACATTACCGTTGGTACTGCCTCCCACAGTTCTCGGCTATTACCTGTTGGTTTTGCTGGGCACGCGATCTTCATTAGGAGGCTTTCTCTACAATCGTTTTGGCATCCGGCTGACCTTCACAGTAACTGCCGCAATCATCGCGGCCACGATTCACGCCTTGCCACTGGTGACGAAAAGTCTGCGAGCTGCATTTGAAGGCGTCAACGTGGAGCTTGAGGCTGTTGCTCGAACCCTGGGGATGAGCAACCGCCGGATCTTCTTTCGTGTCACGTTGCCGCTCGCCTCTCGCGGAGTGCTGGCGGCAACGGCCCTGGCTTTCGCCCGCGCGCTGGGTGACTTTGGCGTAACGATTATGATTGCCGGCAACATCCCGGGCAAAACTCAAACAGCTTCGGTAGCGATTTACGACGCGGTGCAGGCGGGCAGGGACAATGAAGCGTTTACGCTGGCAATCATCGTATCTCTCATTGCTGTGGTAATGCTTTATTTCATCAACCGCTTCGGCCGACTGCGGTGGTAACTACTCAGCCGCGACCATTCTCTCGGCCGCGATGCGCATAACTTCACGCAGCTGCCGGTCCCAATAGGTCCAGACGTGATTCCCGGGAAGCTGACGGTACTCGTGAACTATCTTGCGTTCTAAGAGAACACCGGAGAAGTCGCGATTGGAAGCCAACCAGGGATCGTCTGTGCCACAGTCTAAATAGAAATATGGCAACAATGCCTGACGATCGGCGGGGAACTCGCGAGCCAACTGAGCAAGGTCGTTAGTTTTGCGAGTCGGACTCTCTGGTCCGCCGAACGTTTGCATGATCGAGGAGTCGTCAGTACGCGCGGTCGCGTCAAGAGCGCCGCTCATGGAGGCGGCCAGTGAAAAGTTCTCCGGATATTTGAAACCAAACTTCAAGGCTCCATAGCCTCCCATTGAAACGCCGGCGATGCTGCGCCCCCGCCGATCGGAGATCGTTCGAAAGTGACTATCAACATCCGCAATCAGCTCCCGTATGACGTAGGACTCGTACTGATCCGAAGCGACAGTAGCGCTGTCCGTATACCAGCCATTACCGCCTTCAGGCGTAATGATGATCATCTGGTACTCCGCAGCATACTGCATCAGCGCCGTCTGCTTTACCCACGAGGCGTAGTTTCCGCTCCAGCCGTGCAGGAGATACAGGACCGGATAGTGCTTCCTACGCGCTGTGATCAAACCATAACCCGGTGGCAGCACAACGCCATAAGGCAGGGTTTTTCCAATTAGATCGCTTTTGAACTGCACAACCTCGAAGCGCACTGCGTTTTGGGTGTGATAGTAGTAAGCGGCGAGGGCGAAGAGCAGGATGACGATGAGCAGTAAAACGCGAGGTTTGCGCTTCCAACTCTTGTTTTGTGAATCTTTCAAAGGGTGGTCGACCGGAAGTTGATATCAAATGACAGCATGCTCGCAATTCATTTGACCTTTCCAAGCATGTGAGGTCAAGCGAATTCTTCTTCTGATCTCATTTCGTGGTGGTTCGTGTTAGTTCGTGGATCGTTTATTTGGTCGAGAGATGAGAACGATCCACGCGGGGTCCCCGCGCGGGCAGCCCGCGTGGGGTGCAAGGAAATCACACGAACGGACACGAACAAGGAGTGACAGCACCAAATGAGAAATGGAAATGTCAGCTGAGAAAGTTCAGAAACTTCGACTCGCTGGAGTTGTAGCCAGGAAAGACGGCTTGCACGCTCGAAGTTCCGAGATGCTTCCTGGCCACTTCACCGAATACGTCCCGGAAGTCGGTTGTAAGAGCGAGGTCGCGGCCTTCATACAATTGCTCGCTCTTCAACCCGGGCCACCGGCCGTAAACCTTGCCGCCCCGAATATTGCTTCCGATCACAAACATTGCGTTCGCGTGCCCGTGGTCCGTGCCGCGGTTACCATTTTCCCGCACCGTGCGTCCGAATTCTGACATCGTCAGGATTACTACATCATCCATCAGCTTACCCAGATCCGTGGCCAGAGCGCCGATGCCGCCACTGAAATCCTGCAATCGATTTGCCAACTGGCCGCGCGAGTTCCCCTGGTTCACATGTGTGTCCCAACCGCCAATATCAGTGAATGCTACTTCCAGCCCCACACCGGCCTTGATGAGCTGAGCGATCTGGAAAAGCGAATTGCCAAAAGGTGAGCGCGGATACTGCGCGCCGTTCTCCGGCAGATACTGTCTGGGATTGGCCTTCTTCAAAAAGTTTACCGCTTCGAACGTTTCCCTTCCGGTTCCGCCCAGGACATCGTTTACGCTTTGGTCGTAGATGGCTTCAAACCCACCTTGCAGACTTGCCGAAGAGCGGCCTGCACGAATCGTGAAGTCCGCCAGGTTCGAGATCGTCAGGTTGGGGGCACGGCCCTGCAGTATCCGAGGCATTGTTTGGGTCAGTGAGACCGCGCGGAACAGCGACCGAGTCGGATCAGTTTTGCTTTGCAAATAACGATTGAGCCATCCGTCCGGAGTTCCCTTTCGACCCGGTGTGGCCGATTCCATATAGTCCTGCGCGTCGAAATGCGAACGAGTGTTGTCGGGCGAACCGACCGCATTGACGATGGCGAGTCGCTGGGAGTCCCACAGCGACTTGAGTGGTGTAAGCGCTGGATGCAAACCAAAGAAGCCGTCGAGATCGAGCGCTGCTTCTGCGTTACCAGATTGTGGCTTGGGAATCGCAATCGACGGTCGCAAATCGTAATACGCTCGCTCGCCGTGTGGCACCACCATGTTGAGACCATCAACACCGAACCGTTGAAAAATGGCAATCAGAGTCTTGCGTCGTCCACCGGCCCGTCGATCGCGAGTTTGTGCAGCGAGCGCCCGCTCGAGAAACGATGGCGCGGAAAGCGATACTCCGACGCTGGCGAGTGCAATACCGCCCGACCTTAAAAAGAATCTGCGATTCATAACGTACCTCTCAAATTTGGGGCCGGAGTGGCATAGACTTTAGTCTGTGTTGCCAGGTGACCTGGAATGGCTATTGGTTGAGCCAGTGTGGCTAGACATCACAGACTGAAGTCTATGCCACTTACTGTCTCTGAAACTCTGGTGAGCCCAGTATCAGACCCACAATTCTGGTTACCGGGTCAGCGACGTTTGCGTCAGCCCGGGCCAGTTGTTGTTGACGTTGACGCCGCTGAACGTCGTTTCCGTTGTTGACCACCGGATTAACTACCCGGCTTGCAGGCTCATCAGCAACTGACGGATTCGGCTGTCCAGTTTCCTGGTCCCATTGCTTCAAAAGCGTCTCTCTTGTCCTGAGTGAAAACTCACCAGCCACAATCAGGTTCAGGAAACGCTCCATGATACTGGCTTTGTCGACACCCTCTCTGCTCGCGGCATCACCAGCGAGGCGCTTGAGGTCGACACGTGTCCCGGGAATGCGATTGCTGGCCAGACTAAGACCGAAATTCAACCGCTCCAGCAGTCCACCGGTGTTGACCCAGCTTTCCGCGGTGTCTGAATAGCCATTAGGCGTCTGGTAGAGATAGAGCGGCTCGCCCATCCTGGCGATCCATTGATGCAGCTGCGGGCCGCCATTCGTTTCAGCGCCCAGCGTCCGCATCGCACTACTTGCCAACTCGAAAGGCCGCTTTATTTTTGCGCGGTAAGCCTCCGGTGAGTTGAACTCCGCCGAAGCGAAGATCGCCTTCAGTGTTTCTCGAATGTCACCACCACTCTTCGTAAATTGGGCGGCAACACGATCAACCAGTGCGGATGAAGGGTTATCCTGAACGAAGTAGCGCGTTAGTTTTGTCGCTATGAAGTTCGCTGTCGATGGATGGCGCGCAAGAATATCCAGCACCAGCAGGCCATCCTTCATTCCACCACCGGCGGGAATCTTCTGGCCAAGTACTATCTTTTCGCCTTCGTCGTGCATGCGAGCATTGAAATAGAACTTGCCGGCATTCTCCCGCGCTTCCGCTCCCATAAGGGCCGCCACCGCCGCGCCGCCTCCGCGCGGTGCAAAGATGGTCCAACCTGTGAAGCAACGCGCCACTTCCTGAACGTCTTTTTGAGTGTAACCGCCGTCGACTCCAAGCGTGTGCAGTTCCATTAGCTCTCGCGCGTAGTTTTCATTAATACCCCGCCGCTGCCTGGGTGGCTGAGCCGGTGCCTGCGGCATGTTCGCGCCCTGCTGCACCGGTCTCACTTCCGGAAAGCGATCCATCCTTCCCGCACGCCGACCCATCAACCTACCGAAAATTGAATCGCCCTGAGCACGCCTGGGATTTGGTCCGTTGCGTGTAGCCCGTGCGTTCGGACTGACACTCTGAAAGTTGTCGAGATAAAAAAGCATCGCGGGACTCTGCGCGGTAGCCAGCAGCAGATCATGAAACTTGCCCAAGGTATTCGGGCGAATCGTGTCGCGATCATAAGATGTCAGCAGCCAGCGATCGGCGCCCTTGCCCGCGAACACGTTGAAGTGGTTGGTCCAAAAGTCGACTAAGACCTCCTGCAGCTGGCGCTCGCTGTAAACAGCCCGCAAGATGCGCGACGCCTGCAGCTCTGCCGTGATTCGTTGCGGCGGTTGCAACCCGTTCTGCAAGTAGTAGTCGCGAATAATGCGACGATACTCTTCATTGTTTCTCGCCGCGGCATCTGGACTGCTACCAGGCTCATTACCTTTCTTGGGCATTACCTCCGGCGTCATTGATTCGTTAGAACCCGATTGGGCAGGCGTCTGCGATTCAGAACTCTTGCCCTTGTTTTGCCGCGCGGCAGCCAGATCGTCCGGTAGATCGCCACGGCGTTGCAGCTGACGGATCAATTGACCGGGTTGCGGATATTTTTCATACAACTGCGCGGTGCTCATTGACAGCGTAGAAAGGTCCTTCACTTTTGTCTCTGCGAGCGCGTCGGATACTTTCCCCGGATTGAGTTGCTGTTCAATGTAACGCTCAACTCCCATCGCTTTCACGCGCTCTACGTCTCCAGGGCGCGCACCGAAACCCAGCCGATTTAACACATGCAGAATCCGCTGCTCATCGCTGAGACGACTAACCGACGTCCTCTTTTTCTGAGCCCCAACATCAATCGCCATCGTGCTCGCAAGTACCGCTGCTATAGACACCAGGGCCAAGCCGCGTCGAGCAATCTTGAAAGTGGAAGTGAAATTTTGTCTGGAGATTCTCATATAGCACCCTTAATCATTCCGGAGACGCGGTTTTCCTCGAACTTGAAGCAAATTCCCGGCACAACCTTAGACGCACAGGGCAGGAGGACGGCTGAACAACATGCCTAACATGCTTCTGAAAAACAAGAGCGATCCACGAAACCTCACGAAATGGGTGCCTCATTTCGAGTTGCTCTTGTGATTTCGGACCGTTTTGCGGCTTCTAGTGCGTGTTCTCAGCAATGCGCCAGGTCTAACCTGGACGTTTGTTAAGGGCGTGTCTCAGTAGAGCCCGGCGGGCGAGCGGCGGGCACGGTTCTGCCAAGAGGACGGGGAAAACTTACCGGGCTGCGGTTACCTTGCTTGTCAACCGAACGAACGCCGAAAAAGAAGTTGTCTTTGGATAGTCCTTTCATCGTGTGGCTCGTGACGTTGCCAACCCAGCGGGAGTTTGTCCAAGCGGGCGCGGTAGTGTCACGCCACAGAATTTCGTAGCCGGCGAGATCCGGTTCCTGGTTTGCATCCCATTTCAACTCCGTATCATTAGACAAGCGGGCGGTCAGGATGGTGACGTTCCGGGGTCTCGCCGGGGCGAGCGCCAGCATTGCCAGACTGGCGGCATTCACCCGCGCCACGTTGGCAACGTAGGGATAATCAACAAACTCGGGCAGGTCACCGAACTTGATTCCATTCTCCGTACGTAGGTTCTGATGTTGATGACGGAAGTCCTCATTTGGCTCCGTAAAGCGGACGGCCGCAAAGCCTCGCTCGAGAAAAGGAATGTGATCGCCACCGCGCCCGTAACGGTCACGCCGATAGACCATCATCACTTTCATTTGAGGAACATAGCGTTCGGCGTTCTCCTTAATAAACCGGGCTAGCTGCCGCGAAGCAGAGTCGTTCTCACCTCCGACGCTGCGACGAACATTCGCTTCTTCCGGAGTCTCATTAGAAGGTACGCCTTCCGAAAAGACACGCAACATGCGACGGTCGAGTACGCCGTTTCCTCCCAACGTGTTTCCTACGATGTCGTTAGTAAACATCGCTTCGACGCTTACGCCTTTCTGCTTTGCTTGTTCCGCACAGTAAGTCGAGCCCAGAAGACTCTGCTCTTCTCCGGCAACAGCCATAAAAACAATGGTTGCATCAAACTTGTACCTGGCCATTACGCGCGTCATCTCCAAAACTACTGCCGTGCCGGACGCGTCGTCATTCGCCCCTGGGGCA
>JAMQPH010000907.1 GCA_023717605.1 Pyrinomonadaceae bacterium | reverse complement strand
GCTGCACCTCCAGTTCCGGGTAAGGTTCGTGCATCTGATCCACGACGAAGTTCGTCACCTTATGAAAGAAGGAATCCTGGAAACCAAGGGTGTGACGGCCCTGGTAAATCGCGCGGCGCATTATCTTCCGCAGCACGTAGTTGCGGCCTTCGTTACTGGGAAGGATTCCGTCGGCAATCAAGAAAGCAGTGGCTCGCGCGTGATCCGCGATGACGCGCATGGCAAAGCCCTCCTGGGTTTCAGCTTCGTACTTGCGCCCACCGAGGTTCGCGGTGAACTCAACAATGGGCTTGAGCAGATCCGTTTCATAGTTCGTCTTAACGCCTTGCAGGACTACCGCGAGACGCTCAAGGCCCAACCCCGTATCAACCGAGGGAGCGGGAAGAGGGGTCAGAGAGTATTTTCCAGGTTCGACCTCGCTGCGATCAAATTGCATGAAGACCAGATTCCAGATCTCGGTGATCGTGTCGCCTGGGCCGTTGACGTTTGCGGCGCAATTCTCGGCGTCCCCGGGTTCAGGCCCCATGTAGTAGTGAATTTCGCTGCACGGTCCGCATGGCCCGGTATCACCCATCTGCCAGAAGTTATCCTTGCGGTCGAAGCGCAAGATTCTTTCGCGAGGAGCTCCAATCTGTTCCCAAAACTTTTCCGCGTCTTCATCGGCAGATACTTCATCGTCGCCTCCGAAAACAGAGAACCGCATCCGCGCGGGGTCTAGCTTGTATTCGTTTACCAGCAGCTCCCAGGCAAACTTGATTGCGTCCTCTTTGAAATAATCGCCAAACGAAAAATTACCAAGCATCTCAAAAAACGTTTGATGCCGCGCCGTCTTTCCTACTTCGTCGAGATCGTTATGCTTACCACCTGCGCGTACGCATTTTTGAGATGAACAGGCGCGTACGTAATCCCGCTTCTCTAAACCGAGAAAAACGTCCTTGAACTGATTCATGCCGGCGTTGGTAAACAACAGCGTCGGGTCGTTGGCAGGTAACAAGGGCGACGAGCGCACGCGCGTGTGCCCGTTACGCTCGAAATAGCTGAGAAAGGTTTCGCGAATTGCGTTTCCAGTCATAATTGTTTTGGTCGGTAGTTTATTTGTCGGTCACCCCATTGCAATTTATCGCGAGCAACCTGTGGACCGACAATCGATACCAGTAAAAACAAAAGTTTAGCACGCGTTTGTTGAGCCTGCGAAATAGAGCCTGGGCGGGGGGGACGAGAGTGAATTCTGTGTTAGGGCTAAGAGAATCAGAGATGAGGATTGCATGGCTCTTGACTTCCCTCATGGCCAGTCGTATAAAGCGCTCTATTCAAAGGGCTCCTCTGCCGACGTCAAGTGATGTCCTCGCAATCAGCCTATGAATTTCACTGGCGGTTGAGACCTCATGAATTCTCAACCAATCACAGTTGCACAATTGAATGCCTATCTCTGCGACTATTCGCCGGTGGGTGCGTTGTGCGCGTTCGGGAGCCTCTCGATGGAAAGAAGAGTTCAGATCGTTAAATCGGCTCTCGAAGCAGACTTTCGACGAGCTTGGGACATCCAGTCGTTGGCCCGGTTGGTGAATTTGTCAGAGTCAAGATTCCGTCACTTATTTAAAGCCGAGATAGGCCAGGCACCTGCACAGTACTTGAGATCGATAAGAATGCTGGAGGCGGAGAAGCTCCTACGAACTACTTTTCTAAGTGTAAAAGAGATTATGAATCGAGTGGGGATTTCGAACGAGAGCCATTTCGTGCACGCGTTTAAGAAGGCTCACGGCTTACCGCCGTCAAAGTATCGAAGTGCTTCACCGCTTCAGACGTATAAGAAGCGGAATCAGGCTTCGGACAAGTGATTATTTTGGCCAAAGAATAGCCGACTCGGACAAGAGTTTAGTATTGACTGCATTTCAGTTCTAGCGACAATGAGAATCGCTGATGAGGCCTCTTTCAACCAGCTGCAATTGTTAATCTCTTTAACAGGGCCCTCAGCGCCAATACCTTAAGCGTGATGGAGGTTTCTCACAATGCTAAGTTCCAATCAACTGCGTTCCGAAGAGAGCCTGCGAGAAAGAGTTAGCCTATTAGACGGGTTTGAACTTCGAACTTCTAATCTCCGGCTCATTGGCATAGCTTATACGCTGCTCTGGTGGGCGTTGCTGCTGTGGGCGAGTTTGGTGCCAGGCTCATTCTGGTTCACTGGCAGCATAGAGGCTTCACCCGCGTCACAGGTTATGGTCGCGTGCGCCATCCTTACACCTTTTCTGATCCCTTTCGTGGTTTGTTTTCCAGTTAGCCAAACCAAAAGGAACTTGAGCTCTTTCAATTCCACACAATTGTCGTCTTCCAAAACGACACGAGGGTATTGGAAGGATGTTGTGGCTTGTTGGTTAACCACGTTAATTCCGATGTTGGGTGTGTATACGTTGTTTGCTTTGATGAGTTTGTTGGGGTTCTTACCGAAAGACCTTGTCACTCCCATAATTTTAGGAGTCTCCTTCTTTATTTTTGTCGTGGCATTGACGCTGCTTACATCAACAACCTCAATTGGTTTAGCCATGAGCGACTCCCGCGTGCTCCATCTCATTGCCGTGGCAATTGCAGTTTCGGCAGTAGTGCTGCCTTTCATTCTTTCGGAGATGGTGACCGGTACAAGGTTTGAACTCCATCTAGTTAGGTTCGTACAAGGGCCTGGAGAGTCAACAGTGCTTTCTATTTTTCTGCTGCTCTCCTCGCTGCTAGTGGGGAGTTTCTTCTCCTGGCTATATCGACCCAAACAATAGGCAGACAAGGGCACTGGTGAGGGTTATTTAACGCCTGTTTGGCTGAGTCAATTAGCCTCCAGATCCTCACGCGTTTCTCTCCGAGCCCAGCTAGCCCAGTAGCTCTTTTACATTTGAAACAAGTGCATCAATTTTCGGTGGACTCGTAACTGCGAGCGCAGAACAATCCGCCCTCGTCCTCAACCTCACCTAAGGGAGAAAATCATGCGTAAACTCACCGTAGTACTGCTCTCACTATTCGTATTCACCCCTCAACTCTCAGTCTTCGTAGTCACCGCTCAGCACGACGGTAATGTTGTCGGTCAAAAGCGGCTTACTACCGTTTCGAAGAGCGAAAAAGGACAGGAACACCGACCTACTGTTCCAAGTTCATCCCAACCCCAACCCCAACTAGCCGTTCAGGAACTTGCGAGCGTCATCGTGGAGGCTCAGAACCTTCAAAACAAGACAGATGCTTTCAAAGTCCTGGCAAAAAGCGCGAACCTATTGTGGCTCCGCTCTCCAACAAAGTCCCGGTCTATGTTTCTGCAACTATGGCAGCTAACGAACGATCAAATGGGGGAAAACGATGAGCGCGAAGAAGCGCGTACCGACATTCTGCGCTATCTAGCTCCAAGGGACTCGAAGTTAGCAGCTAATTTGTTGGAGGAAGCATCGTCGGATTCTACCAACCCCCGGGAAGTACCTTTTAGTCAACTGATCAAGGGTACGGACCCTACCTCACAACGACTCAATAATCTGGCCTCAAAGCTGGTTCAGCAGCAGGACAGCATTCAAGCTGCCAACATGCTCGAACGTGCTCTCGCCGTGGCTGTCACTCCTGCCACCCTTTCAACTCTCACAAAACTCCGACAAAGGAGCCCCGGCCTTGCAGACGCTGTCGCATTTCGGACGGTTGAAAGACTTAAAACAAGACCGACCGTCGTATCGCTAACTGGTCTTTACTTACTGGTCGATTATGTTTTCCCGGCAAGTAATGTGGACGCGAATGCCGCTACGGTGAATGCTCCAAGTCGAATCCTTCGGGTTCACTATTTCTCGACGTCGTACAGTGTACTCAAGAACTCTCTTAGAGAATCGGAAGAATTGTTAACGAAGGAGCAGGGTTACTCAAAAAACGACCTTCGCTTCCGGTCCATATATCAAGATCAGCTTGCAGGCGTACTTGTGGAACTAGCGCCTAGATTTGCCCCTCAACTTATACCTGAGTTGAAGACGCTGGCGACGGAGCAGTTTGCGGCACTTTCTCCCGATGCCACCGCAATATCTCGTTTTACCCGCATGCGCCTGAGTGACCGACAACAAAGTTCGGGAGACAAGTTGACGGACATTTCAGTCGCACTCGCAAAGGGCGACGTTCATGAAGCCCAGCGATTGCTTGGCGGAGTTGAAGATAAAGAACTTGGAAAGTCGGTCGCACAAATGATAGTCAAAATAGCATTTAGCCTAGCTTTGGCTAAATCCGACTTAGACGAAGCTCTTATGGAAGCTCGTAAATTCGAAGATCTGACGATTAGAGCAATCGCATATGCGCAACTGGCACGAGTCGCCCGCGCAAAAGGTGATACCGATTTTACGAAGTTGATCGTAGCGGACGCACTAAGTTTCTTCAGTGCCGGCAAGTCTACAGGGTTACGAGCGAGAGCTCTGCTTATGATGGCGCCCGAAGCATTAGCCTTATCTGTGCCTGATTCACTTGATCTGCTTCGTCGCGCGGTGACAGTAATCAACGACATGCCCAAGGTGAGCAAGACGGAAGGCTCCGTCAGTTTCGACTCTTATGATCTTGATGATCCCCTAAGCTTACGGGACTCGCCGGAGCTGCAACGAGCTTTCTCAACTATCGCTTCCGAGGACTTCGAGGGTGCCATGTCGGTAGCTAGCCAGATTGAACCAAAACTGATTGGATTGTTTGCCAGACTAGCTACCCTGGAGACAGTCCTGGCGAAAACTAAAAGCAAAACCAAGTTGTCAGCGCCCGCCATGAATCATAGGGGAAATTCGCTCGAGCTAACCCCGGCCTTTTTGCAACGTGGCGTACGGAAACGCACCGGTGATTCCAAAATCAATTCCGCGAACAAAATGTCGCTAGAGCCAAAGCAAATTGCAAATTGCTCTTGCGGACCTTGCATGATTAAGAGTTCTTTAACTGCTCCTGTTCCGGGTCCGTGGTGGGACTGTGCCAGTGATTGTTTGAGAACACTAGGTGTAAGCGCGATAGGAATCAGTCTTTGTGCAGCTACATGCGTAACGGGGAATATCCCCATTTGCGCGATCTGTTTCGCGCTTCATGCTACAGCATTCAATTTTTGCGCGTTATACTGCGCGGTGTATGCGGGAGGTCCTCCAATCCCCGAGTTTTGCGATCCAGTAAGGCAGGTGGGCGTCGACGGAGAGTGTCTCTCGCCCATCCTCGTTGATACGACAGGCAATGGCTTCAGCTTAACCAGCGGCGCTGGCGGCGTCGCATTCGACCTCACCAGTGACGGCACACCGGAGCGACTCTCGTGGACAGCTGCCGGTTCAGACGACGCTTGGCTCGCCTTAGACCGCAATGGCAACGGGACCATAGATAATGGTCAAGAATTATTCGGTAACTACACTCCGCAGCCTCAACCTTCAGCCGGTGAGTGGAGAAACGGCTTCCTCGCTTTGGCGGAGTTCGACAGGGCAGAGAATGGCGGTAACGCCGATGGCAAGATAAATCGGAGAGATTCCATCTTCGATTCACTACGCTTATGGCAGGACACAAATCACAATGGCATATCGGAGCCATCCGAGCTTCACACTTTGCCAGAACTTGGTCTGAGGACCCTAGATCTGGACTACAGAGAATCCAGGCGTGCGGACCAGTACGGGAATCAATTTCGCTACAGGGCAAAGGTGAAAGATACTCATGATGTGCAACTGGGACGGTGGGCGTGGGATGTGTTTTTAGTCCGCGCACCATGAATGCGCGCTGATTGTGCTTTGAGTTTCATCAAAACACCCGCAGTTCCGAGGAGCTGTGGGTGTTTTTCTGTTTTCAAGGTTCGTCATCTATCGCTGTCAGATCCGTTTTAGAAGCGGCTCGAACCTTCTCTGCCACTAGTTCAAAGGGAAATCCCTGGCGCATCAGATGATCGAACAGCCCCTTGGCCTGTAGGCGGTTCTTGGGACGACCTCGGACACGAGTGCGCTTTTCGATGGCCCGATCGATCTGTTCTTCTTCGGAAACTTCCGCAAAAACCAGATCCAGAGCCTCATCAATCACGGCTTTATCAACCTTCTTCATAGCGAGGTCGCGCTTCAGGCGCTGCCGACCCAGCGGTCTCTGCCGGAGCTTGAAAGAAGCGTAACCGAAAGCAAACCGTTCATCGTCCAGATACCCGTATTCACGCAATCGAGCCAGCACCTCATCCACCACGTTTTGAGTCGCTCCCCTCGTCTGTAGAAGCAGTTCGCTCAGCTCTGCCACGGACCGCGACCTGGCTGCCAGTAGCTTTATTGCGCGCTGAAATATGTGATGACGGCGCTCCTCCGGTGTCATAGGTTTACCGGGAGGCGCCTCACCGTCCGCAGTCTTCGTGCGTTTACGTCTTAGTCTTCGCATTGCCGGAATCACTGTCTAGTTTTTCATGCTCTCACCCGAGAAGCAAAGGCCCAAACGGACAGGTAGGCGATCCTGTTCGTGGCACAAAGCGGGCGATCTCGTCTGTGGTAGGCGTGCTCCGGTGTGCACCGATGGGCAAGGGCACGGGAAGAATCGCAAATCAAGAATTAAAAATCTAAAATGCCATCGTGGAAGGCATCCTGGTTATCGACAAACCTGCGGGTTTTACCTCGCACGATGTAGTCGGTCGCGTGCGACGAATACTGCACGAGCGTCGTGTGGGCCATACAGGAACTCTGGATCCGTTCGCCACTGGGGTTCTCATCCTGCTTGTGGGTCGGGCCACGCGGCTGGCGCAGTTCTTAAGTGGCGCCGAGAAGGAGTATCTCGCAGTCATCCGGTTTGGTTACTCAACCGACACCGGCGACCTTACTGGCAAACCCAGTACAGAAATTAGCGAACGTGCAAGTTCTCCGCTCACGTGGAGCGATCGGGAAATTGAAGCAGCGGTTCAGGGTTTACGCGGAGAGATTGATCAAATACCGCCCATGTATTCTGCAAAGAAACTCGATGGCCAGAAGCTTTACGAATTGGCAAGACGTGGAGAGACTGTTGAAAGGAAATCTGTGCGCGTCGATGTACGCGAGTTTGAGGCACTGAAAAACGCTGGACGATTCTTGAAGGACAATGCTGACGGGACCGTCGATCTTGCGGTTAGAGTGGTTTGCTCGGCGGGCACATACGTACGCACACTTGCCGAGGCGTTGGGGCAGCGCCTGGACATTGGCGCTCACCTGTCCGAATTGCGCCGAACAAGGGCGGGGGACTTCTCAATTGCATCAGCGGTGACTCTTGAGCAACTTAAAGAGAGAGTCGATGAAGACGATCTGGCTACGATTCTCGTTCCACCCGATGCAGCCTTGCGGAGTATGCCCTTTGTGGATCTTACCGAGCGTGATGTACAACGGGTACGACAGGGAATCGCCATTCCTCTTTCGCAACATTCAGACGGTGCCGCTACTCGAGGAGAAAACGTCAGAATGCGCGATGAAGCGGGGAAACTCGTGGCTGTTGCCTGTTATGATGCAGCGAGTAGGTCGCTACAACCGCGGGTTGTGCTACCACCGGAGCAATAGAATCCTGGTGGTGATGAGCCGCCGCGCTTTAGACGTTATCGCATGAAGAAACGTTACTTAATTGGGGCCTTGTCTGGTATCGCCACCGCCGCAGTGGTTACCAAACTACTCTCGCGTCCGCGGGACGTGGATTGGGAAAGGAATCGGGCAATCGTCTTTCACGCCGGGCACTCGCGGTTTGCAGAAGTGGATGGTGTGCGGGTGCATTATCAGGAGGCAGGGCCAAGCGGCCGGGCTCCCATAATTCTAATTCACGGTTTTGCTTCGTCGACGCTCGTCTGGAGCAAGGTGTTTCTGGAGTTAGCGGCCAAGGGCTTTCGGGTTATTGCTGCAGATCTTCTCGGTTATGGCTATTCCGCCAAGCCTCGAGACTTTGACTACACAATCGGTGCACAGGCCCGCATGGTTGACCGCTTGGTGGATAAACTAGGACTGGACCGGGCCATCATTGTCGGCAGCTCCTATGGTGGTGCTATTGCCGCCACTATTGCACTTGATTATCCGGAACGCGTTGAAAGGCTGGTTCTGGTCGGAGCGGTGACGAATAACGAACCCACCAAGTACTTGCTGATGCGCCTGTTTGGTTCGCCCTTGATCGGCGACATTCTTTCGCCACTTCTGATCGGTTCGCGGTTGCTCCTAAAGCGACGCATGAAGCGAGTCTATGATCGGCACTCGTGGGTGCTTGACGACCAAAGGATTGAGGCACGTCATCAGCCTCTGCGAACTGCTGCGGTCCAAAGAGCCATCATACGTACGGTCCGGCGCTGGGACGCCGATCGAATTCACCGTCAAGCTCATATGATTACGCAGCCCACACTTGTACTCTGGGGAGACAATGATGCTGAAACACCTTTGCGCTTTGGAGAACAATTGCACGATGCCATCAGAGATTCACGATTGATTGTATTTCGCGATTGCGGGCATCTACCTCATGAAGAGTTTCCTCAAGCGTTTACCGAAGTAGTTTTCGATTTCTGTTCCCGCGAAATTGCCGCGGAAGATTCGCGAGTGCCGCTCGAAGAGTAAATCATGAATGTAAGAGACAAAGGAAACCGCGAGCGCAGATTCCACTTACATCTTCTGCCGCGAAGCGTGCTGAGTGTGCTCTTAGCGCTTGTGCTCCTGGGATGCGCACTCGCAAATCAGCAGACGCGACCAGCCAATCCGATCGCCTCCCCCAAGTCCTCTGTATCAACTGGACCAGATGAACGCTCATCAGATCGCATAGCTCGTCCAACCAGCGAGCCATACTCCGGCAGCCTTTCGATTTTCGAAGACCCAAAGCGGGAGGAGAGGCTTCAAGTCAATCGGGTAATGGATGTTCTCGCTATCAAGTCAGGATCGACGGTAGCGGACGTTGGTGCTGGTTCGGGGTGGTTTACAGTGAGGGCAGCTAAGCGCGTCGGCTCGACTGGCCTCGTTTACGCCGTTGAAATCAACGGTGAGTATCTGAAACACATCGACAAACGTTCCAGGGAAGAGAACCTTTCAAATATCAGAACGATTCTTGGCAAAGCAGACGATCCTTTGCTGCCAGAGAAAAGCGTGGATGCTGTGTTGCTACTAAAGACTTACCACGAGATTAGCGAACCAGTACGTTGGTTGCGGCGCCTGCGCCCCTCTATGCGAGAGGGAGCTCGGCTGGGGATCATCGATCGGACTGGGAAAGGCGATGATCACGGCGTCGATCAAGAGACCGTGGTTAAGGAAGCGCAACGAGCGGGGTTTGTACTTGTCGAGCAGCACGACTTCGTCAAACCAGACGAGATGGACTACTTTCTGGTTTTCCGTGTGCGCTAGAGTATCAGTCCATCTTCAGGGCCTTGCCAACGGACGGATCGCGCCGGACGCGCCAGATCTTGGAGTCAAGGTAATAGTGGATGAAGGCGTAGCCCCAGAGAAAAGAGATTGCGAGTTGAGTGGTAAAGGCCGGCTCGGTTAATGCGCCGGTACCACCACTCTTATTAAAACTGACATAGCCCAGATACTGCCTGGGTCCCTGGTAGATCAACCCGAAGACAATTCCGAAAGCAATGTAGAAAAGCAAGCGGCGGCTGATGAGTTCGGCGGCGCCGTATTTTGCCTGGAGATCTACTTTCGAAACATCTGAAACACGCTCGCCCAGGGAAGGCACACCGGCGATCTTGCTTGTGTACTTCTGATTGTGAAACCAAATCAGTCGATGATATTGCAGGTTGTGATAGATAGTCAGGATGGCAACGATCGCGATTGGTTTGTGAGGCATCGGCGTCAATAGGACGATCCAGTGCATGGGAATCGCTGCCGCGAGAAGAAGGTACTTAGGCGCATTCAGGGGCAGACCAACGATTGCGCGTTGTAACTGCCGACCAAGCCAGACCACTCCTACAATGATTGTGCCTGCCAGCAGAAACAGAGCCAGGCCATTTACGCCACTCTGCAACCTTGGCGGCACGCGCGCCATAGCTTCCGGATCCTGCGCAATAAAAGCGACAAACGGATAATTGAACGCGAAGAACAACAACAAACGATCGAGCGCATTATCGACGGGTGCAAGGTCGCCGTTTTTCTTCTTGTACAGCACCATGAAACCGTAGTGTTGCTTTACCAGATGGTAGTAAGCCCAAAGCGCGGCCACAAAGAAGAAGATGAGACCCGCGCCGAGATAAACCATTAACGGGCCCACGGCGAAAAAGAGTAGAGAACCCCAGAGGAGACGAGCGCGGTTGCGACGCTCCGTGCGATCGAAATAGGTGCGCGAAAAAGTGCCGAAGACATGTGGAGCATCAATCAGTATCGCCCACAGTGCTACCATGGGAACCAATGGTACGAGACCCTTGATGTATAGAAGAAATAAGGCGTAGCTGGATCCAACCGAGCCGATGAACCAGACAAGATCTTCGCGCCCGTTGATGATCCAGCGCAGGGAAATTGCGCTCGGTCGGGCCTCGCTAATAACTTCGGCGGTGGCGGCCATTGCTCCCGAATTCTATCATCGGCGGCAGCCAGGCAGAAAAGTCTGGTCAGCAGCAAGGCGGCCGGCTGCCCGCGGTCTTGCTAATGAAACCTCAAAACTGGAGATGGGAACATTAAATCGAGGAGTCACGAGATGCCAAATGAGGACGCTGCTCTCCACGATCTCTTCAAGCTACTTTTTCAGGCGCATCCCTGGCACGGCGTAACGCCGGGCGAAAATGCCCCCGGAGAAGTAGGTGCGTATATCGAGATTGTGCCTACCGACCCGGTGAAGTATGAACTTGATAAGGCCTCTGGACACTTGCGAGTGGACCGTCCGCAGCTGTTCTCTTCGATGTGTCCGACGCTCTATGGTTTTATTCCGCAGACTTTTTGCGATGAGGAGGTTGCGGCGCTTTGTGCCGAGCGCACCGGCCAAACCGACCTTCAGGGTGATGGCGATCCGATGGACGTTTGTGTGCTGACGGAGAAGTCGTTTGCGCACGGTAGTTTCTTTCTGCGCGCAAAGCCAATCGGCGGCCTGCGCATGATCGATGGACACCAGGCTGACGACAAAATTATCGCAGTGCTCGTTTCAGATGTTGCGTATGGCCATATCGAAGATATCAGCGGTTGTCCGGTAGGGCTGGTGGATCGCTTAAAGCACTACTTTCTCACTTACAAGCAGCTGCCCGGCGCTGCTCCAAGACGCGTTGAGATCGCTGATGTTTATGGCCGCGGGGAGGCATTCGACGTAATTGAACGCAGTATGCGCGACTATCGCAAGAAGTTTGGGGATCCTGGGAAGAGGATTTCTCAGTTGCGGAAACTAGTATCTGACGTTTGAGTTATAGGGGCGGCCCTCCGTGGCCGCCCCGTGTTTTGCGTAAACTCACTCGTTTCGAGATCACCACTGTGCGACGTTGGGGTGGCCACGGAGGGACACCCCTACAATGCTGCGCCATCAGGCGATTCCCGATGAAAGATTCTTATCCGCCGCTGATCATTTCTTGAATGTCACAGCGCGGGCAGGTTAGGGATCGACGCGTGGAGTCAGTCCAGCAAGCCAGAGCCAGTGTCGACAGATTAGATTCCTTCTCATCAGCGTTGCCTTCAGTGAGGAAGCGGGCGCGAGTGCCGTGATCGAGATGCTTCCGTTCAGCATCTTCCGCGCTGCAGTGCTTGCAGAGCCATCCGTAACCGAGGTTGAAAAAGTGATTGGTCTGGTTCACGGAACTGTGGACGTCATCAGGCGCCGGTCGCTACTTGCCCGCCGGAACCTGATAGTTTGCTTTGCTTGTTATTCTCGAACTGCCCTCGTGTCGGGTCCTTCGGTCAAGAGCACTGGCACCGCGACTCGCCGCCCGTTGCGCACGATCTCAACTTGTACGGTATCTCCCACCCTGTGTTTATCCAGCAAGCGATATAGATCATCTGAGTTGGCAACCTTATCGCCGTCGACACCGACGATGATGTCGCCAATCACAAGATCACCGTCCTCAGTCTGAGTCAATCCTCGGAGTCCAGCTCTTCCTGCAGCGCCATTAGCGGCGACTTGCCAGATCACTACGCCTTCGGAAACTGGAAGGTCCTGGTTTCTAAAAAGTTCGACGTTACGTTGGGTGATTCCGAGTTTGGGTCTAATCACTCGGCCGGAGTTTATCAGCTGAGGAACAATGCGTTTCGCAATGTTGACTGGAACTGCAAAGCCTACGCCAGCGGACGCACCGGAGGGAGACAGTATTTGGGAGTTGATTCCGATCATGCGTCCACGCGAGTCAAACAATGGACCACCGGAATTTCCAGGATTGATGGAAGCATCTGTTTGAATTGCGCCCTCAATCTGCCGATTGTTGCGTGCCCGGATGGGGCGTTGCAGTCCGCTGATAACTCCGGTTGTCAGCGTGCGATCCATCCCGAAGGGATTACCGATTGCGAGCACTTTCTGGCCAACCACCAACTTATCAGAATCGCCAAGCGGCACTACTGTTAGTGGCTCCCGTGGCTTCTCTACTAATCGAATCACGGCTAGATCAGTATCCGGATCGCGGCCGACAACAGACGCCGCATAGGTTTTCTGTCCACCGAAGCTCACCGAAAGCTCTTCAGCTCGTTCGACCACATGATTGTTAGTCAGAATGTTGCCGGCTTGATCGAGAACAGATCCTGAGCCAGAGCCTTCCTGAGGTTCTACAAACCCAAAAAAGTCACGCGCGTAGGATTTCGAGTGAATATTCACGACCCCGGGCGAAAGCGTGCGATAGATTTCGATATTGTTTTGTTCGTCGGTGGCCACTCCAGGATCTGTTATTCCGGCAGGGGAAGATTCCGAAAATGCGGAGCCAGCTGGTTGAAGACGGTTCGACACCCGATCCACCACCGCCACCGTAACGGCGGCGAACAGCCCGGAAATCAAGGCGATGATTAGGATTTGACGTGCGGTAATCTTATACATGGTTTTATCTCTTAAGTTGCTAATTTCAAGGTTCGGAAGACGCAAGCTCTTGGATGCTTGCACACTGGGAGCGGTTGCGCGTTTTCTAGCATGGCCTGTGCCACCCTTGTCCGTTCATCTACAAATTTAGAACTTCAGAGGACTTGTGATCAAGTGCGAAAAGTGGTTTCCGGCGGAAGACGATGGGCTTGGTAAGGAGGTTTGAGAGGAGATGGTGACTTTTTTGTTGGTCCGCGGTCTGGGATAACGCGCGGCTGGAGAGTTCGTTCAGGACAGGGACGCTAAGAACGCTGCTGGTAAGCTGCCAAAATAAGCAACTACAGCCCCGGGAGCCTGCCAACCAAGGGCACAGAAGCCAGTGGCGACATGAATCATCATCAGGGCCAGATAGATTCCCAGCACAAGCCTCATACCGCGCTGAGCCAGTGGCAAATGAGCGCAGCGATAAAGAACGTAAGCCGCGAACGCCCCAACGATCAGCTTAACGCTTATAAACGGCGCCTCACCAAAACTCAAAACACGAGCCATCAGGCCGTTACCCTCAGTAGCAACCTCTAAACGCACCCACAAAACTGTGAGTTGAGCATCGAGCCAGTTCATTGCAAATAAGAGCAGGCTTTTGTAAAGGGTTCCCATTTGATTCCCCGACGCTAAACGTCGTTAAAACTCTGGACTCCTTTTACGCCAGAACCTCCAAACCTGAATGGCCCGGAGGTTCTGTCGTACACGGGAGGAACGAGACTCGTACCGTTGTATTAAGGAAAAAGTGTCAATGCTATTCTCTTTCCGAAAACCAAACTTACGAATCACGTTCGGAGATTGGGGTATCAGAACCCCAATACTCCCTGGAACACCAACAATCGATTGCGGCGTATTATAGACCCGCTTGCGGGAATGCGAAAGCAACGCAGTGTTCCCGAATCATTTATCAGATTTCTTTAAAATACGATGAATGTTTCTATTGCGGAAGCGATTCGCGAAGGGGCTCAGACTCTAAGCAACGGAGGCGTGCCCGATGCGCGCCGCGAGGCGGGTTCACTTCTTCAGCACGTTATTGACCGTGATCGCACGTTCATCATCACCCACGCGGAAGATTTGATAACCCCGGAGGAGCAACAGTGTTTTCGCGAATGCATTGCACGAAGGGCTGAAGGCGAGCCGTTACAGTACATCACCGGTCGCCAGCAATTCTTTGGTTTGGATTTTGAGGTGACAAGAGACGTTCTGATTCCGCGACCTGAGACAGAGTTACTTGTGGAAACGGCTCTCGCCCTGATTCACAAGGGCCCGGCGCCGTCTATCTGCGACGTCGGCACGGGTTCAGGTTGCATCGCAGTGACTCTTCTAAACGAGAACCAGCGAGCGACTGCGATTGGGATCGATCTCTCTATCGAGGCGATTCAAGTTGCCCGGCGCAATGCCGAGCGTCATTCGGTTGCCGCGAGAGTTTCTTTCCTGGTCGCCGATTGCTTGTCGGCGCTGGGCAGTGAGAGAGCGATGTTCGACCTGGTGGTTTCAAATCCGCCCTATGTCGCTGCATCGGCAGTGGATGGTTTGCAAAGAGAAGTTCGCGATCACGAGCCACGACTGGCGCTGATCGCAGGAGTTGACGGGCTCAACATCATTCGGCGTTTGTTGCGCGATAGCGGCGCCTTTGTGAAAGCAGGCGGCCATTTGCTCATGGAAATTGGCTTTGACCAGGGGGAGGCGGTCCAGCGTCTGATTGACCGGACTAGCTGGACATTTCTGGACATCCACAAGGACTTGCAGGGAATTCCTCGCATAGTAGCGTTACAGAAAACAGGTTCATAAGGCCTTCGTCCTAGAATCTTGCCACATCTGGTCAGGCGATGGTGTTTACCTCTCAGAACAGCGAAAACCGAAACCCGTAAAATCTGAAGAGAGGAACTTCCCAGGAGATCACGACCATGAATAGTTGGATAAGACGAATTGTGTTCATCGCTGCAACGCTGAGTGTGATGAGCGTACTCGCGTTTGCGCAGGACAAGTCTCGAGGCTCAATGACTTGTCGCGACAATTGGAATAGCGATCAGTTGATGGGCCATTGTGAGATTAAGGAACAGACCGTGGCTGCCGGGGGCACGATTACGGTCGACGCTCGCAAGAACGGAGGAGTGTCGGTACAAGGCTGGGATCGAAATGAGGTTCTGGTGCGCGCGAGAATCCAGACAAGTGCCGCTACTCAAAATGAGGCAGACGAACTGGCGAAGCAGATCAGAATCGAGACTAGTGGCGGCAAGATCTTTGCTGAAGGACCGGAAACCCGTAAGGACTATCATTGGCATGTCAGCTACGAGATTTTTGTTCCGCGCCGTTCAGATCTTTCCCTTGAAGCCTACAACGGCGGCATCTCTATCGCCGATGTTAGTGGACGCATCGAATTCACCGGGCATAACGGCGGCGTCGTTTTGAAGCGCGTTGGAGGACTGGTTAGGGGTGGTACTACCAACGGCGGCGTGGTAGTCGAACTTGATGGTCCACAGTGGGACGGCGAAACGCTCGACGTGAAGACTACCAACGGCGGTATAGTAATGTCCGTGCCCGAGAATTATTCAGCACACTTGGAAACCGGCACAGTCAACGGACACCTGAGCGTGGATTTTCCGGTGACGGTGCAGGGACGGATTACCCGGGAACTAGCGGTGAATTTAGGATCCGGTGGACCAACTGTGCGCGCCACGACTACAAACGGAGGCGTAAAGATCAAGCGTACGGGACCTGGTTCGAGCAACTGAGCTTTTCAAACCTACCCAAGACCTTCAAAGGGTGCGACATTGGCCTAAGGATTAGCCTGAGCCAGTGAAGCACCCTTCCTCTTTTTTGCGGTGCCGTCAAACCCTCTCAGCTTTATCGTTTCGAGTTTTTATTCTAATCTGTGGCTCGTGGACAAGTTTCGCATTAAGGGCGGCAACCCGCTTAAAGGCAGCATCTCAATCAGTGGCGCCAAGAATTCTGCGCTGCCCTGCATGGCAGCTGCCTTGCTGACTCCTGAAACGGTAACCCTGCACAATCTCCCTTACGCACGCGACATCATCACCCAGCGCCGTCTGCTGGAAGACCTTGGCGCCACGGTGCTAACGCCGGAACTCCGGACCCACAAGATTAATGCCTCTCACATAGAGATTTTCGAAGCACCATACGAACTCGTCAAGACGATGCGCGCGTCGGTGTTGGCCCTCGGGCCGCTGCTAGCTCGTTTCGGTAAAGCCAAAGTGTCGTTGCCTGGCGGATGCGCTATTGGAACGCGTCCCATCGATCTGCACCTCAAGGGATTTGAACAACTAGGTGCGGAAGTCCGACTGGAAGCGGGTAACGTCGTCGCCAGTGCGCCGAAGGGTGGACGATTGAAGGGAACAGAGATCCGCTTTGAAAAAGTCACGGTGACGGGTACGGAAAACCTGATGATGGCGGCGACGCTCGCCGAAGGGACCACCGTTCTTTACAACTCTGCTTGTGAGCCTGAGATTGCAGATCTTTGCCAGTTACTGAACCGGATGGGAGCGCGTGTGCGAGGCGGTGGCACATCGACTATTGAGATCGAAGGTGTCAAGTCACTCGGCGGCGC
>JAMQPH010000864.1 GCA_023717605.1 Pyrinomonadaceae bacterium | reverse complement strand
CGCACGGGTTTAGCTGTGTACATAGTTATCGGACGATGGAAGATGCTCTCGCGCGGCTCGACGCTGAAAAGCCTGACGTTGTACTTACCGACATTGGGTTGCCCGGAATGTCGGGGATCGACGGCATACGCATAATCCATGAACGTTATCCTGACTTACCAATTATCGACCTTACGGTCTACGACAACGATGACAATATTTTCAACGCTCTTTGTGCGGGTGCGTCCGGTTATTTGCTGAAGAACACGCCGCCCGCTCGTCTGTTGGAATCTTTAAAGGAGGTCGCAGATGGTGGATCTCCGATGTCGCCGGAGATAGCCCGACGCGTAGTTCACCTGTTTCGTCAGTTTCGTCCACCCGAACGAGCTTCATATCACCTCACCCCCCAGGAATCCGAGTTGCTCAAACTCCTTGTCGATGGCCACCACTACAAGACCGCAGCGCACGAGATGGCTATCTCCACCAATACCGTCGCCTTTCACCTGAAGAACATCTACGCAAAACTTCAGGTGCATTCGAAGACCGAAGCGGTTGCGAAAGCATTACGTGAACGACTGATGTAGTCTTCAAACCACACCCTCGTCCCCACCAATCAAGGTAGTTACATCTCCCAGGCCGGTACTGATAAAACGGAGTAGAGCCGGCTAATCCACCAGGTGAAATTGATTCTTAATGGAGGAAATATGAATCACTTAGCCGAATCCATTCGTCCCTCTGAGTCGATGCAGACCTTTGACCAACCCCTGATGGGAAACAAGCTTCAAGTAACTGATCACATCAAGAACTTCGACCGGCAACTCAAAGAAGTTTTTACTTTGCTGGCCGGCAGTGTTTTCGATGAAAAACAAGCTGAAGTTGTGCATAGAGTCTTCACGAGAATTCTCAATATCTTTTTGGCCGCCGTGCAGGCGATTGACGCGAAATATCGTCAGGTGGGTGAAGGTCTCGGTAGTCCCCAGGCGCCGGTAAAGATGGGAGCGGGCGGAGGATATTACCGTCGCTATCAGAATGGAGCAATCTACTGGCATCCGGAACTCGGCGCCTTTCGGGTGAGTGGTCCCATCTATCAAAAGTATCTGCAGCTCGGTGCCGAGGCAGGTTTCCTCGGATACCCAACAACCGACGAAACAAAAACGGCGGACGGCATCGGTAGGTTTAATCATTTTCAGCATGGGTCTATCTACTGGTCTCCGGAAACGGAGGCGCATGAAGTTCACGGCGGAATCCGAGAGGCCTGGACGAGCCTCGGTTGGGACGCCGGCCTGTTGGGTTATCCAACGACCGATGAAACCGCAACGCCCGACGGCGTAGGACGCTTCAACCATTTCCAGCACGGTTCAATCTACTGGACTCCAGATACGGGTGCGCACGAAGTTCACGGAAAAATTCGCGAGACGTGGTCGGGTATGGGCTGGGAGAGATCATTCCTCGGCTACCCCATTTCTGACGAGATCGGGGAAAAGTCACTCTTTCAAAGAGGAAACATCTTTCTGCAAGACGGCCTGATACGCATCGCCGCGGATGCTCGCAGGGTGAACACCGGCACGATCCATCTGGAAGGCGGAACCGCAGCCAACGGCTGGGCGGAATTGACGATCGTCAGCAACGGTTCCTGGGAATACAAGGGCAGCATTCGCGCCACCGGGACACTTAGTTATGATGTGGCCATCGCGTCAGCCTTCGATTTTAAGGACTCGAATGGCCGAGGCATCGCGTTTGCCGAAGAGGGCGATGTCGAAGGAACCCTGGTCCTGGGAGGAAATCGCGAACACACCTGGAAGAAGACCGGTTTCGACCCGTTCATCAGGGACAACTGGGACACCTTACAGTCAGCCGGGCTGAAGACTGTTTTGAAGGTGGACTTTGGCGCCGGAGACGTACTGGCCTAGTAGCTTCGCTGTTGGGATTTCCGCTTGCCGCGCTGGGCGTCGCGCTTGCGGCAGCGTTTATGGATGACAACTATAAGGCCTGCGGCTACGAAGGTCGGGAGTATTTCAACCCTTCGACCGGTCAGTATGAACGAGATAAAACAGTCTACTTCGTAAAGAAAGGCGAACCCTGTCCGTAAACTAATTCCTTTTGGAGGTGAGTAAGGAACACTTCAGCGCAAGGCGTCGCAATTACTCAGTGCAATTTCGAATGGAGTTGAACAAAATGTCTTTACGGATCGGCACTTTCAATACGCAACTAAGAGGCACGGCAACGGAAGTCCTGGCGGATTTGGATTTGCTGCCAAACTCCGCCTCACCGCGCGCCGAGCACATCGCAGACAGGATCCTGAACAGCGGCTTTGATTATGACATCATCGCTCTGAACGAAGTCTTTGACGAAGATGCGCGCGAAATACTCTCGAACAAACTCAAAGAGAAGTACCCGAACCAGGTTGTGGAATGCGACGTGGATCAGGTGGCGCTCATACTTGAACTGGGCGCCCTTGGTTTCAATCCGATCGCCCAGCTAATCGCACTCGGCATATTCGCAGCGAATAACTTCGATCTGGACGAGGCCGGCCTTCTGCTAAAACCAGAGGACAGCGGCCTTATGCTTTTCAGCAAATGGCCGTTTGCGAAGCGCCCGGACGGTACGCCCGAGGTCGTTTTCTTCCCCTACACCTCGAGCGCGTTTGACGACAGCCTCTCAGCCAAAGGCGTCTGCTACGCGCACATTCGGGATGATGACAATAGGAACTACCACGTCTTCTTCACACATATGCAAGCGGCGCCCGAGAACGAGCCGTTGGCGAACCGGCAGGAGCGCGCCGATCAATTGAAACAAATCTCGGAGTTAAGACGCTGTGCTCACCCAGAACGAGCGGGACAACGAGGACGTGTTCATAATGGGGGACCTCAACATCGAGGGCAATCAACATGTTGACGCCGGCGAACTGGCAGAGTGGAAAGAGCATTTCGACACGCCGGGCAGCCGCTACACCGACCAGCAGCACGATGCCTGGGTTCGTGATCACTCGCCCGGCCAGCCGAACACCCCAGACGACAAGGGCCTGACCACGCTTAAGCGCCGCCTCGACTACTTTCTTCACGGTCAGCACGTCCCCGACCGCTTCGTGGTCCAGCATATGACGCTGGCTTACAACCTGCTTCATCCAAGTGAAGCTTTCCTGAGCGATCATTTCGGGCTCAACGTCGATCTTTACTTTAAGATGCCGCACTGCAATCCGCTCGACGCCTTAGTGGTCAACGCCAGCCCCGATTTTATGAACCAGGGAAGTTTTCGTCCGGGCCAGATGATGTGGTACCGATTTGATGAGCCAGGCACTTATTCGTTTCGCGTCGCGTCGCCAGAAGCCCGCGGTATAGCTTTCGAGGTCTATGCCCGGACGGACCTGACCGTTCCGATGGCCCAGTACAAGCAAGAGACCACCCACTTTCAGCAGCTCGAGTTCCAGAAATACGTTTTGACAGAGGCACCCTTTTACGTCCGCGTCTTCAGCCGTCGGCGGAAAGATACGGGCACCTTCGAATTCCGCGCGCACCGGCATGAAGGTCGCATTCGCGAGGACGCGATTCACTTGCCTCCATATTTCAAGCGCGATTATGAATTTCCGGCGACCGCGCCTGCGCCGTTCACTCTGGACGACCCGATCACTCCCTGGGACGAACAGGATGCGGTCTGGTTTGCCCTCGATACCGAAGGGACTGAGACCGAAGCCTTCCAGGAAGTCCTCTTCCGTCTCGAATCAGAGAAGGATTTCATCCTCACAATGATCCTGCTGTCAGCCAAGGCCGAACCACTCAAGTACATTCGTCAGGCTGGTCCTTTGCCGTCTCCAGTTGAAATGGACCACGCGGAACGGCACCGGGTGCGCTTCTATCTTCTGGTTAAGCGAAATGACCCCGCTTTTGCGAAGAGCAAGTTCTCCATCGAATGGGCAACCAATCTCACCATTCTTCACGGACACGAGGCTGGCCTTCCTGGTCAGCCCCTGATGATTAAGTGTGAAGACGAAACGAATCCCGAGATCGGGTCTGACGACATCGCCGTACGCGTGCATGTGGACGGCAAGCTGTGGAAGACGATCACCAACGACGAAATCGGTGATTTCGATGCAGGAGATTTGAAGGGCCTGCACCCGTTCATTAAGAGCATTCGCTACGTCGACAAAGTGAAGTTTGAAATCGCGGAAGAGGACTGGTTGTCGGATGACGACATCGGAGAGATTGAAGTGCCGTCACTTAAGTCGGATGAAGCGCAGAAGTTGGACGAACTCTATGACGCGAGCTTTGATGGCGGCAAATACCAGATCCGCTGTAACCGCAGCCGCTGGAGTCCGGCAAAGCTATGAATTGCATTGATCCTGATGGGCTACTACTTGCGCACTCAAGACGCGTTCATCCCCGCCCAGGCGCTGAAGCATAACCAGGTAGTAACTCAGATGAACACGAATGCCGGTGGAGTTTTATCGGCGGCGGAGAAGGCAAATCTGGTAGCCGTACTGGTCGGTCCTTTCATCGCTGTGCTATCAAAAATTGAGCTTGAGACCGAGCTGAATCACTCGCGGATCGCCCGCCGATGTGATTGAGCCAAATCCCGGTGAGGCTAGCACTGTATTCGGGGCTGCCAGCGACGGCGTATTCGTCAAGTTGAAGGCCTCAGCGCGCAACTCCAGATTTCTCGTTTCACTGAAATGAACGCGCTTGATCAGAGCCACATCAGCGTTTCGATAACTCGGTCCACGAACTGGATTTCGCGAGCTGGTGCCGATTGTAAACTGCGGCGCTATCGTGAATGCTGTGGTATTGAAAAACCGCGCGGTTGTCTGTTGTGACGAAGGCAAATTCGGATTCGCGACCAGATTAGGCCTTTGCGTTCCGAAACCGGCGAAGGCGTTGAAGTTTGTGGCCTGAGTTACCGCCAACGGCAAACCTGATTGCAAAGTAACGACACCGGCCAGTTCAAAGCCACCAAGGATCGCCCCGACGACTCCGCCCAGATCAAATCGCCTGCCTTTCCCGATTGGTAGGTCGTAGGTGAAGCTTGCGACAAAGACGTTGGGAACATCTCCGTTCGAGAGATCCCGCTCGAGCCTGCGATTGAAACTATCCGCTACCGGGAAGTTGGCGATGGGACCGGTTAGGATTGAGGCATCGAAAACGGACGAGGCCTCGTCAATGAGTTTTGATCGCGTATAACTGACAAGAAACGACAGGCCACGCGAGAACCGTTGCTCCAATTTGGCCTGGAGCGCGTTGTAGTTGGTATTTCCTACGTTGTTGCGATAGAGACTAACGGCCGTATATCGTGGAAAGGGTTTTAGTAACTGAGCCAGCGGAATCGTCGGATCGCCCAGGCTGGACGAACGTGGGATCTGACCAAAAAACGGATTTGGAACTCGCTGCAGGAGGGCCGCGCCCATGGCGAGCTGGCCGACAGTAAGTTGATTGAGGCTCGTATCGGGAATGCCGACGTGAGTAATCTTTGATCCGGCATATGCGATCTCAACCACCATGTTCTTCGTGAGTTCGCGCTGCAGGGCGACGTTCCACTGCTGGGCGTAGCCGCTACCGAGATTTGCATCGACTGAGAATACGCCCTGGCCCAAACCTGCATCAGGCGTCAGTGGAATCGGCGCCACACTCGGGCCGTTCGAAAGCACGAAGGCCGGATTAATGTTGTCGAGCGTCCGTTGCGACACCGTCTGAACGAACGGGAACTGAGGAGTGGTAAAAGGAGTGGTAATACCCGCCTGTTCGATCCAGATCAACCCGTAGCCGGTCCGGACCACCGTCTTGTCATTCAGACGATAAGCAATGCCCAGTCGTGGTCCAAAATTGAGTTTGTGCAAGCGGCGAGCGGATTCGCTAAAGCCGTTCTGGCCCAGGTATTCCAATTGCTGAGTTTGCAGATTGAAGACCGCGCCCTGATTGTTCGCTTCGGTAGAAGGAAAGTTGAGTGTAAAACGCAGACCCGCGTTAATGGTCAGGCGAGACGTAGCCTTAAAGTCGTCCTGCACAAAATACTCCTGGATGTGCGCACGCGGACGCAAGACACTCTGCTGGATGTCGATTGAAAAGGTTTGCACCTGACCGAGGAGAAAGCTCGCCAAAGAGTTTCCGGTAAAACTTGACAGAGCCGAGCCGATCGTCGGAATTGCTTGGGAGTTGGTGAAGAGCGTGTTGAAGCTGAAGTTCCCGGTCGGCGAAGGTGGCTGAAGCACATCGAGCCGCTCCCAGCGCCAGTCGATACCCAGCTTCAAAGAGTGCCGGCCCCGCTGGATTGAAAGGCCGTCGAAGATTTGCGTCACGTCGGTGCGAAAGTCAGATGCCGTGTTTGCCGAAGGGCCGAGTTGTTGCAGACCGGCAATCGAAAAGGTCGGCAGCGTGTCCTCGAAAGCCCCGTTCGTAGGTATTCCAGGAATATGTAGACTCTGCGACGGTGATGAATCGAGTTGCGTCGCCTGCCGGTCGAGCTTTCTTCTCGTATAGCCAACCCGCAGCTCATTCAACAGCGTGGGGCTAAAGACGTGAACATAGTTGCCGGCGAAGGATTGGGCTCTCGTGTCGGTTGGCCCTGTAACTCCGGTCGTGATGTTTCCGCTACCATCCGGTAATGGCGTGAGCGGACTGGTGATGCCTTTTGCGAAGGAGAAGCGACCGAAGATCTGGTCGTTCGTTGAGAATCGATGATCGAGACGAAAGTCAAACTGGTCCTGATTGTCGGGCTCGGTGCCGATGCGTGTGAAGTTGTTTGCCGATCCGGTTGATGTTGGAAGCGGATAGCGCTGTAAGAGCAATGCCGCCACCGAGTCGAACGTATTTGTCGAAATGAGATTGCCCACGTAAGCGCGATGATCTGAAGGGCGAAAGACTTGGCCCACGCGCGCCTGGATTGTGTTGCCGTTCGTATCAGTAACGTTGGCGGGATTACTGGAGACTGTTGTACTGATCGACCCACTTGGCTGTAAATAGAGTAAGGCCCCGAGACTGGCCGAGAAGTTACCTTGCCGTTGAGCCAGTGTCGGAACAGTTGAGGTCCGTACTCGCGCAATCAACTGGCGGGTGCCCTGATAGTCTCCAAAGAAGAAGGTCTTATCCTTAATGATCGGCCCACCAATCACAAAACCGAATTGGTTGCGCCGGAATACAGGCTTGTTCGGATTTGCAGCTGTGGCGGGAGCGAACAAGTTACGAGCATTCAGTGCTTCGTTTCTGAGAAACTCAAAGGCGGAACCGTGAAAGTTGTTGGTTCCGGATTTGGTAGTTAGATTAACCACTCCTCCGTTGAATCGCCCAAACTCCGCGGGCGGACTGTTGACTTCAACTTTGAATTCCCGAATCGCTTCGACAATGGGAAAGAAAGCCACCTGTCCGGGCTCTGGTTGCAGTACCGAGATCCCGTCGAAGAGATATTCATTCGTGCGGGGCCGGCCTCCGCTGATGCGAGGAAAGGATGGTCCAGCCGTCGTGGGTGGTGGTTGAGCAACCCCAGCCGACAATGTAACCAGCGACAGGAAATTTCTGCCATTCAACGGTATGTCGACAATCTTGCGATTTCGAATTACCTGCCCGAGACTGCCCGTCTCGGTCCTGAGCAAGGAGGCGTCCTGCCTGACGGTCACGGTCTCCGAAACGGTTCCCGGTTCAAGCACGACGTCCAATCGCACGCGCTCCCCCGTAGCCAGGAGCACGCCCTCACGCAGGAAACGCTTGAACCCATCTGCTTCGACTGCAACGTTGTACGTGCCCGGTTTCAGACTGGTGATTGTGTAGTCGCCACTGTCAGTGACGATAGAGGAGTGCGTTTGAGAAGTGGCGACTTCGGTAAGGATGACTCGCGACCCAGTAACTAGAGCGCCACTTTGATCGCGGACTTCGCCGGTGAGTTCTGCTTTTCCCGCTTGGGCAGAAACGAGCGTGGCTGAAATCAGATGAGAAACAACAACCAGAAGGAAGATCGACGGATGATGACTTCCTATTTGCATTGCATGAATCCCCTTGGATACTGGCTCCGGACGGCCGGGGATTCATCGAGATCGGAACTACCCTCGGATCACCATGACTTCCGTAGCCTTGACCAGGGCATAGACCCGAACCCCTTCCTTCAAACCGAGAGCTCGGGCCGCATCGCTGGTAATAATTGAAGCGATCTCATGACCATTAACATCGATGGTTACCTGCACCAATAACCCTTCATAACGGAGTTCGGTGACTATGCCGGGCAACTTGTTGCGACCACTGATCGAGTCGAGCCCAACTGGCTTACTTGCACTTGAACGCTTCGCCTTTGCAGCACCACCGGTTACACGTTCGATCTCACTACGCGCAATTCGGTGATGACCGCCAACAGTTTTCGTCGAACGAATCTTGCCCTTGTAGATCCATTGCTTGAGCGTTGGGTAACTGACGCCTGCTAATTGGGCCGCTTCTAACGGTTTTAGTAACTCACTCATCGTTCCTATTAACCTTTCTTGTCGATTTAGTCAACGATATCATCATATTTATATACGGTTCAATACGATTTCAGCAAATGAGGGCCGTTGCAATTGATGGAATCGAGACCAGCTATTGTGAGGAGTTCAGATCAACCGATTGGATTTTCACCTCGACATGCTTCACCTGCCGGCCGGTTGTCATGCCGAGTGAGGGACCAACCGCTGAATTGGAATTTTCGGGTGTGGTATTTTTCAGGTGTGGTATAAAGACCGCGCTTCGACTAGTCTTACAAATTCCAGCAAGAATAACCGCGCAGACCTTGCAAATCGTGCCTAAGCGCGGGCTGCAACTGAGAGGACAGCATGATCACGATTCGCTCATCCGAAGGAGAGGAGTTTGCAGCTTACCTGGCGTTGCCATCGGGGCCATCGGGGCCATCGGGCGGAAAAGGTCCCGGCCTGGTCCTCTTGCAGGAAATTTTCGGAGTCAACCGGGACATGCGCGCCATTGCCGATTGGTACGCCGCGAGAGGGTTTGTCGTAGCCTGTCCTGATCTCTTCTGGCGACAGGAGCCGGGCGTGCAACTGACGGATCAAAGCGATGAAGAGTGGCAGCACGCGATGGAGTTATATCGGGGACTGGACGAGGCCAAAGCCGTTGCAGATGCGGCGGCGACGTTGGCCTTTCTGCACCAACATCCAGCCTGCACGGGAAAAGTTGGAACGGTAGGGTTTTGTCTCGGCGGAAAACTGGCTTACCTGCTGGCGACGCGTTCTGACCCGGATTGTTCAGTCGCCTATTACGGCGTCGGCATCGAGTCCGCACTTGCGGAAGCTGGGCGTATTGGTTGTCCGACGATGCTGCACATGGCGGGCCGGGATCAATTCTGCCCACCATCAGCTCAGGCGCAGATTCATCAAGTACTGGATACGCACCCGCTGATAACACTCCACGTATACGCAGAACAGGACCACGCTTTTGCCCGTGTCGGCGGCGCGCACTTTGATGCTCAGGCGGCTGAGTTGGCGCATCTGCGAACGCTGGAATTCTTAGTCCACCATCTCGGTGGATCGGCGGCCACAAACACGGCCCAGAGGTTGTCCGACCTCTGGGATGAGCACGTCAAGTATGAGTTTGCGACGCGCAGTACTGAGGACACGCTGGCAACAATGGTCGAAGATGCCTATGTCAATCACGTTCCGGTGCTGACCGGCGGGATTGGCCACGATCAACTGCGAGAGTTTTATTCGCAACGCTTCATTCCACAAATGCCGCCGGACACAAGCATGACTCCGGTGTCGCGTACCGTCGGCATTGACCGTGTGGTTGATGAGATGGTTTTTGAATTCACCCACACCATCAAGATGGACTGGATGCTGCCCGGCCTCGCGCCAACGGGCAAGCATGTCAAAGTGCCGCTCGTCGTGATCGTGCATTTCCGCGATGGCAAACTGGCGCACGAACACATCTACTGGGATCAGGCTTCCGTGCTGGCGCAGCTCGGCTTGGTCGACGCAGATAAGTTCCCAATCGCCGGCGTTGAGAGTGCCGAGAAGGTGCTTGATCCAAGTCTACCGGCGAACGCGCTGATGAAGCGTGATTGAATTCAAGACCTTGAGGGCTTTGCCTCAAAACTCCCGCGGACGCCATTTGGATTGGATCGCAGCACAAGTTTGTAGAAATCAGTCAACGCGTCAGAACCGCTTGCGGTAGCCAGCGGATGCCAGGCTCAATCAACAGCTCGTTGATGCTTTTGTGCGGTACAGATTCTTAATTGATTGACGTTAACCATTAGTCTTGAACCTAGCATCCGCTGGCTACCGCAAGCGGTTCTGTGCGTGACTGATTTCTACGAACTTGTGCCGCGATACATTCCAGATTGCGCCCGCCGG
>JAMQPH010000854.1 GCA_023717605.1 Pyrinomonadaceae bacterium | reverse complement strand
ATCGGCTTACTGCTGTGGTTTTCCGGAGTTTCGGTGGTTAGGTAGAAAGGCGTCTCGTTAGTCTCGCAGGCGCCTGAGTCCGACAGATCTATGCGCACGTTCACTCGCTCATAGGCACCAACGAAACTTTTTTCTTCCACGATTCCATTAGCAATACAATTGTGGCCCGCAGGAAGTGCTCCTGTTCTGGTCAAGGAAACGTCTTCGGGACGAAATACCAGTTTGACCGCCTGCCCGTCGCGAAACTTGTGCGCGTCCGTGATGAGCGGGATCACAGCCGAGCCGACTTCAATGTTGTCGCCTCGGATTACCCCCGGAAGAATATTTGCGGCCCCCAGGAAGGTAGCTACGTACTCGGTTGCAGGGTTGGTATAGACTTCGTACGGCGTTCCAATCTGCTCGATGTGGCCCAGGTTGACCACCGCAATCCGGTCTCCCAACTCCAGCGCTTCTTCTTGATCGTGCGTAATGAATACTGCCGGCACGTTCACTTTCCTCAACAGTGCTTTGATCTCTCGGCGCAGGTGTACGCGCGTTTGCGCGTCGAGGGCGCCAAAGGGTTCGTCAAACAACAGTACTTCGGGTTTGTATGCAAGCGTGCGCGCGATAGCCACGCGCTGCTGCTGGCCCCCGGAAAGCTGCGAAGGATACTTCTTGCGATGTTCTTCCAGTTGGACTAACTCCAGCAGGTTTTGCACCGTTTCTCGAATCTCTTTTCGCCTGCGATGCCTGATTTTGAGTCCGTAGCCGATATTCCTCTCGACATTCATCTTCGGGAACAGCGCGTATGACTGAAAGATCACACCCACGCCGCGCTCCCGTGCCGGAAGGTCAGTGACGTCTTTGCCATGCAGTATCACTTCGCCCGTGTTGGGCTGCTCCAGTCCGGCTATGATCCTGAGAATCGTAGTCTTGCCGCTTCCAGAGGCGCCGAGCAGCACGAGAGTTTCACCTTCGGAAACATGGAAATTGATGTCCTCGAGTACACCTGTCTTACCGAATCGCTTGCTGATTCCGACCACACTGGCAGCAACCGAAGGCGAACTCCGGTTCGAGCCGGATGTTTCTGGCTCATCTCTGATCATCGTCTGTTTCGCTCTCACTGAAATCCTCTAATCCACATCAAGCCAGTCGCGGGCAAAGAACAATACGCTGAAGATCAGGAACGAGAAAAGCGCCAGCACAATCGCAATGGCATTCGCCGCCTCGATCTGGCCTTCGTTGAATTTTGCAAAAATGTAGAGCGGAGCGGTTTGCGTTCGTCCGGCAAGATTGCCAGAGACCAGAATGGTGGAGCCAAACTCGCCGACTGCGCGCGCAAATGTTAGTAACGCACCGGAGACAATCGCTCCTCGCAATGATGGTAACGTGACATGCCAGAACGTTTGGACGCGTGTAGCCCCAATGGTTGCCGATGCTTCTTCAAGTGAACGACTCATCGTATCGAAAACAGGTTTGATTACCCCGAAGGCCAGCGGGAAAGTAACAAAGATATTTGCGAGGATGATCGCACCGGCTGTAAACATTGTCTGGATGCCGTGCGGTGCCAGAAAGCGTCCGAGGATGCCGTATGGTCCCCACAAGAGCAGCAAGGCAAATCCGGCGACGGCTGTCGGAATCGCGGTGGGCAGGGATATTGTGACAATGAGTGCGTTGCGACCCCAGAAGTTATACTTCGATAAAACATAAGCGGCGAACAATCCAAACAGCACATTGAATAAGGTGGCCCAAAAACTTGTCACCATCGAAAGCTTGAGGGCGAAAACAGCCTCGGGCGCCATTAGAGCAGCCCAGAAACTTGCCAACCCCTTGCTGGTTCCGAAAATGAAAATCGATGAGAGCGGAAGGAGCACCAACGGCAACATCATGAGCATCAGCACTCCAATGCTCAGCGGGCGCGCGACATCAAAGCCGCGCACATGCCTCATTGTTGGGATTATTGAACTCATGATTTCATTTGCGCCTCTGCACCTGATCCCTAAAGATACCTTCAATCACCTCGGGGTAGGCCTTAACCCAACCACCAAAGTAATCGATCGTGATCGGCATCTCGATGTTAGCGAGCTCCTTGTTTTCCTGGTTAAGGGCATCATTGGTTGATGACCGGAAGTGATACTTGACGAAGGCCCGCTGCGCTTCTTCGCTCCAGAGATACTGTATGAAGGCGTCAATTACTGGCCGCCGGGTTGCAACTACACTCCGATCAATGACAACCGCCGGGTGTTCGCTGAAAATCGTCGCCTGCGGAACTATGATCTGAACCGGATTTCCTGCTTGCTTCATCAGGAGACCTTCCAGTTCATACGTAATCAGCGCATCACCAAAGCCGGTTTCAAATTGAGTACGTGCCTCACGCGCCGAGCCAGGTGTTGAAATCACATTGCGCCAGATCGCCCTTAAGGTCTGGAGAGCCCGCACCTGATCCGGTTCTCCCGACTGCTTTTCTGACTTAACCAGTTCCGAACCATAGATCGCCAACACCGACCATTGGGCGCCTCCCGAGCTAACCGGGTCAGGATGAATTAGCTTAACTCCCGGCTTGGCAAGATCCACAAAGTCGTGAATGCCTTTTGGATTGCCCGGCCGTACCAGAATCACAAAGGGTGTTTTGTTTATTATGCCCTTCTGAGGAAACGCGTGCCAATCGGTAGTGACAAAACCGCCCTCTTTAAGCCGCAAAGCATCGCGCTCGATGGAAAGGATAGCGATGTCTGCTTTGACGCCTTGCAGGATTTGGTTGGTGATGGTTTCCGATCCCGCGTATGACGAGGTGAACCGCACTTCCTGCCCGTGCTCGGCTTTCCATTTAGCAGCGAAACCCGGGTAGATCGATTTCTCGAGCGACTCCTTCATGATCGAGAATCCATAGACTGTTAGGTTCACGTCCCCCGATTCCGCCGGGGGCTTCGGCAAACAACTGCTCACTAGCAAACTCATTAACATGAAGGCAACAAGGATTGTCGGCCTTCTGTGGGGTGCACTTTTCCGCATGATAAGGAGAGCCTCCTAATCCTGGAGTGGTCATGGTTAAGTGCGGGGGTAGTTTGGTCTATACCATACCTCCGAGCCTTCTGGGAAGATCAATAAAATGTCAGCTACGGGTTTGCCTCTTATTACCTTCTGCCCGCGCCTCCAGAGCCGGGTAATTGCCTGAACGTCAACTCCCGGCTAAGCTGCGCTCGTGGCAAAAGACCCAACATGGCGAAGTCCTTTTAGACTTGACGACGTTTGTATCTGGAAATACGCGCGAATCCTCCTTGCCATAACTTTGGCCTTTTTCTCAGGGTGCAACGCCCTAACTGCAAGAAACGGAGAAAAGCCGTCCTCCGAAATCGTAGTCGCGGCGGCAGCAAATCTCACTGACGCGTTTCAGGAACTTAGTCGTCGATTCAGCGAACGCACCGGGATTCGTGTGATTTTGAGTTTCGGAGGTACGGCCGACCTGGCAAAGCAGATTGAGAACGGTGCGCCGTTTGACGTCTTTGCAGCCGCCGACTCGGCTCATGTTGAGGCCCTGGAGCAGAAAGGTTTGCTCACCCAGGGAACGCGAGCACTGTACGCACGGGGTAGCCTCGTTCTCTGGTTACCAGCCGGAAGCACAATCAGCGTCGATCGGCTGGAAGATCTGCAGCGAAAAGAGGTGGAGCGCATTGCGATTGCCAAACCTGATATAGCGCCCTACGGTGAGGCTGCGGTGGAAACTCTTCGCGCCTTAAAGATGTGGGATCAGGTTGAACCCAAGGTTGTCTACGGAATGAACGTCTCGCAAGTAAAGCAATTTGTCTCTTCGGGAAATGCCGAAGCTGCATTTCTGCCACGCGCTCTCGTCAAACCGGGCGAAGGCAAGTACATCGAAATAGCTGAAGAGCTGCATCGTCCTATCGATCAGGCCCTCGGCGTGATCAAAGCTTCTGAAAAACAGGAGGCCGCACGCCGCTTCGCCGACTTTGTCTTGAGTCAAGAAGGACAACTTATCCTCAAGGAATACGGCTACAAACCACCGCAACCGTGAAGGTTGGAACCAATACTTAAGCCAAACCAAACCCTCAACTCACCAGAGCCATTGCTAATTGGGCCCATACGATTTAGATCAACGGCGGGGCCTTTCATTAATCGGGTTGTCGGGACTGATTTCTGTTACTTACAGCAATATTCTAGAATATGACCTCAAGAGGTGTTCACCGCGTTCAATCTTCTGCTGGTTGTTGTCCTCGTTCTTGCCAACGGGTTCTTTGTCGCGTCGGAGTTTGCTTTGGTCGGAGTGCGTCGTTCTCGCATAGCCACTCTGGCAGCGGCTGGGAATAAAGGCGCACAGCGATTGCTGCGTCTAATCGATCATCTCAACGCTTACATTTCCGCCACGCAACTCGGGATTACTCTCTCATCTTTGGCACTGGGCTGGATTGGGGAGCCGGCCATCGCCCACCTGTTGGAGGAACCTCTGAAGGGTCGTGTCTCCGAGACAGTGATGCACACGATTGCCTTTACCATCGCCTTTTCGATCATCACCTTTCTTCATATCGTGCTGGGTGAGTTAGCGCCCAAGACTCTCGCACTGGAGCGAGCAGAAAAGACTGCACTGGCAATTGCCTGGCCTATGGAGACGTTTTACAAAATCTTCCAGTGGCCGATCCGACTTCTGGACTGGGCCGGTACCCGCACTGTCCGATTACTCGGTTTGAACCCTTCCGGTGAACACGCTTCCATCTACACTGCAGATGAATTGCGTCAGCTAATCGACATCTCCCACTCCAGTGGACATCTGGAAGCTGAGGAAAGGAAACTGATTAACCGCGCCTTTGATTTTGCGGACACTGAAGTTCGGGAGGCAATGATCCCAAGGACTTCCGTCTCGGCGTTGCCTTTATCCACTACCCTTGAAGAAGCAAAGCTGGCATTTCGCACGGCTGGTTATTCGCGTATGCCTGTCTATCGTGAACGGTTGGACGACGTGGTCGGGATTTTTTTCCGACGAGATCTTGAAGCTTACCTGGAAGACCCGCATCTACCATTTAACTTGAACGAACTGCTGCACCCTCCAAGTTTCATACCGGACACCGCCCAGCTGGGTGCGGTGCTAAAACGGATGAAATCAACCAGGACCCATCTGGCCTGCGTAGTGGATGAACATGGCGGAATTGAAGGGATCATTACCCTGGAAGACATTCTCGAGGAGATTGTCGGCGAGATAAACGATGAGTTTGACGAGGAAGTGCGTTCGCAGATTCAGAAGGAAGGAGACAGTTACCTTTTGGATGGAATGCTTGCCGTGCGTGACGCCAACCGCGTCCTTAATCTCAACCTGCCCGAGAGCGACGGCTATACAACCATTGCAGGCTTCCTACTGGCTCAGGCTGGTCGCCTGTTAGCCGCAGGGGAAAGCATCGAACACAATGGCTCTTGCTTCACAGTTGAACGGGTGACTCGCCGGCGAATACGTCGCATACGCCTGGAACCCGTCACCACCGCGTCCTCAGCAACTGCCGCCAACGCGAGTTTGTCATAGCCTACCCTTGATAAATCAAAACGACCTCGAGCAAACGAAGACGCCGTGGCGTGCTCGAGTCGCCGACTACCTTAGCCTGGAGCGTAATGTCTCAATAGCCTCAGCTTCTGTGTTCTTGTTGGGTCTGGGTGAAGAGCTGTGGAAGAAATTTCTGCCGAAATATTTGGAAGCGCTTGGTGCGAGCACTCCGGTTATCGGGCTGTTTGGCGCAGCAGAGAATTTCCTGGACGCCGTCTACCAGTACCCCGGTGGCTGGATTGCAGACCGACTGGGACGCCGGCGCGCTTTTCTTATCTTTATCCTTCTCGCGACCGCTGGTTATCTAATCTACCTCTTCAGTCCGTCCTGGCCATTCGTCTTTCTGGGATTGGCGTTGGCAATGGCCTGGCAGAGCATGGCTTCGCCCGCGATCTTCGCGATTATCGCTGACTCCCTTCCGCAAGAGCGAAGAGCAATGGGTTTTACCGTTCAGTCTATTCTGAAGCGCGTGCCTATTGTTATTGCGCCTTTGATCGGAGGGGCCTTGATAGCTGAATTCGGCATCGTGCGTGGAATTCATCTGGGCCTCGTCGTGACTCTGTTGATTGTTGCCCTCACGCTAGTCCTGGTTCATCGCATTAATATAGAAGTGAAGGTGGCGGCAACTAATATCCGAGGCGTTTGGCGCTCTTTCCATGGGGCCATGAAGCGCCTGTTGATCTCCGACGTAATCATTCGCATGTGCGAAAGCATGACCGGTGTGCTGACAATTCTCTATGTGACAAATGTCCACGGTTTGAGTGCCGCTCGCTACGGTACGCTCATAGCCATTCAAATGACGACGTCGATTCTCGTTTACGTTCCCGCCGGAAGAGTTGCAGACCGGGTAGGTCGCAAGCCATTCGTCATTCTGACGTTCGTGTGTTTTGCGCTATTCCCGATAACCGTTGTAGCCGCCCGCAGCTACGCACTGTTGATCGCGGCTTTCGTCATTGGCGGTTTGCGCGAAATCGGTGAACCCGCGCGTAAGGCGATGATCGTAGACTTCGCTCGAGCAGATCTGCGCGCCCGTTCAGTCGGGCTTTACTACTTGATTCGCGGCCTTTCCATCACGCCGGCGGCAGTCATTGGCGGTTTTCTCTGGAAGATCACTCCAGAGGTTCCTTTCATGATAGCCGCCGCGATAGGGATGCTGGGCACTCTGATATTTGCATTGACCGTTGAGGAACGATTTGCAAGTTGATAAGGAGAGCCATCTTCGTCGGCGGAGGCAACACCTTTCGGCTACTCAAGCCGGTTTACGACTTCCAGATTCTGACCCTGATCCGCGAGGAGTTTTCGACAGATCCAAGCGATCCGCGGAATCACGCCAAGTCACCCGCCGAGAATTAATGCCTAGCCAATTACGATATCTGCAATCTGGCGGGCTAGATCATCCCGCTGTTTCTGACCAAGTAATTCCATGTTTGCCATCAAGACTACTGCCACTTTTTTCTCCGGTCTTATATAAAGGAAGGTGCTGAAGCCCGCTGCCGCACCTCCGTGATACACCTCTTTCGTGCCGTTACGGTCGCTCACCCTCCAGCCCAGCCCATAAGGAGTTTGCTTTCCATCGAGAGTCTTCTGTAACGTCCACATCCGCTCAACTGTCGCTTTGCTCACGAGAGTTCCATTTTGCAATCCGAGGAAGAATTTACTTATGTCTTCAACAGTTGAAACCAGCCCGCCGGCCGGAACCTTATTACTTGTGTCAGCCAAACCTGTATTGCGCATCACACCGTCTCGGGTTTTCCCATAACCTCTAGCGCGATTGGCTATGATTTGAAATATATCGTCAACACCTGTATGGCCCATGTTTGCCGGTTTCAGAATGTTCTGGCGTATGTAATCTTCATAAGCCGTCTCGGACGCGCCCTCGACAGCGCAACCCAGCAGGTTATAACCGTAGGAGGAATATGAAAACTTGGTGCCGGGTTCTTGCAGCAGAGGATCATTCTTGAAGATGTCGAGACTCTCCGTGATGCTGTTGTAATGGCGAGTGCTGAAGTACTCTTCGAGAAATTTTTGATTGCTATAGTCGCGCACACCTCCCTGATGTGCGAGCAAATGACGCGCAGTAATCTGCCACGGTTTGACCGGAAAGGCCGGGCAATACTTTTGGATCGGCGCATCGAGATCGAGTTTGCTCTTTTCTGCAAGTTGCATCACAGCCGTCGCAGTAATCGTCTTGGACAGAGAGCCGAGACGGTAAACAGTTACGAGTTTAGCCAAGGTAGAGTTTTCAAGATCGGCCAGGCCAAAACCATTGGCGTAGCGAAGTTGATTGTCACTGACTACGGCGATTGACAGACCCGGAATCTTGCTCACCGACATCTCAGCCCGTATCAGGTCTTCGATTTTTGTGACTTTATCAGGTGTAAGCGTTGATTGATTCTGAGCGGCAAGGTAAACAGGAGTGTGAAGCAGAAGAAATAACGCAATCCTAAGGTGTGCCATTCTTTGCATTATGCGTGCGTCTCCCAAGAGAAAGTTGAAACTGGCATAGGATTAGGACGTTATGAGAGGCCAAGTTGTTAACGAGTCGGTCAGGCTACTGCTCTGACACAAGGAAATCCACAAAAAACAGCCTCGGCAGCCGGAAACGTGTAGTACTATAGCGCCGCGGCGCCTCTCCCTAAGATTAATGCCGTGAAAGGGTCAGAGGTAATGTCCGGTTCCCTCGTCAGAAGAGCAATCGCCTTCATCATCCTTTTCTCGCACTCTCCATCCGCTGCTGTTGTATTCGGACAACAAAAAACTGAAGAAACTCGACCGAGGCGCACACAACCAGTAGCCAATCAGACGATTACTTCTGCTCCAAACGACGACGCTTGGAAGACCCCGTCTACTGAGACCCCTGTTTCGCTCCGTCAATCCACTACTGAGCTAATAGCTGGTCCAGAACCAACGATCCGGGTTGCGCTCGCCACCGATGTGCGATCGGCGACAGTTTCCACAACCGGACGCTTGATGAATGCGAGCGATTCCGGAACACACTTAATCGCTCTTGATGTCGCACGTGTGCGGCTCGAGCCCCGGCTCCTATCACCACTCCCTCCCGTTGGTGTCGAGAACTCCTATCGACTCGCGATCGGGGGAGCGGTTTCGCGCGCGGAGGCGGAACAAAAATCTCGCGAAGTACGTGAGGCGATCGGCGAGGACTCTCAGATTACGGTGGACGCAGAAACCAAGACTTGGGGATTGGTTGTAGGAAACAGACTTACTCGCGCCGAAGCAGAGGAACTGAACGCCAGACTAAACGACGCCGGTTTCGATGCCAGAGTCTTTCAATCCGGCCTGGCCGCATCCTCGCAATCTTCCGCGATAGCAACGCAGTCCCATGGCACTGACCCCAGCCAAGCGCGATCCTCAGCCGGCAATCTTCGGCTCGCAACGCGCGTGAGCGCCCCCTCTCGGGAGGTGGTCGGCTTCTCAGGCGCTGCTCGCAGCTTCAGCTCCAGCGCGCCGGTTGTTCTCGCATCAGACGACGAAGCAAAGGCGCCCGTTCGTTTTAACGAACGGCCCTACCGCGGCCGCATTGAAGTTTTCACTAATACACGCGGCTCGCTAACAGTGGTCAACGTACTCGGGCTGGAAGACTATGTCCGCGGCGTGGTCGCCAACGAACTCTCGCCGGGGGGCTATCCTGCCCTGGAGGCGCTCAAGGCCCAAGCGATCGCAGCCCGCACGTACGCTTTGCGAAATCGAGGGCAATTCGTGGCGCAGGGGTTTGACCTCTTACCGACTACTCGCTCCCAGGTTTATCGAGGGCTCAGATCAGAACATGCGCTTTCGACTCGAGCGGTTGACGAAACGCGCGGACTGATTGCGACCTATAACGGTGAGCCCATCAACGCTCTTTACACTTCCACCTGTGGCGGCCGCACCGAAGATGCCGGTAACATCTTCAATCATGCGGTCCCCTACCTTCGCGGGCATGAGTGCAGTGCCGAAGGTCCGGCGGCCTTTGCACCTTTCATGATCAAAACCACCCGCGAGCCGCCGGAATTGCGCGAGGAAAAGAACCTTCCTTTAGCGCGCGACGCTGCGTTGTTGAATATTCATAGCTTCGGAGCACTGCCTTCGCAATTGTCCGATGACTGGCTGACATCACCCGCTCCAGTGGCCGAGGTCCGTCACTGGCTCGCCTCAGTGGCTCGAGTTTCGCGACAGACTGCTCCTGTAGTTACCGACGACGTAAATCGGCCGGCAGCGTTTGCCACTGCCTTGAACGCCGCAGTCTTCGGCGAGAGCCGTGCTGATACCCTGTTCAATAACGCTGACGTGGAATACCTCCTTCCGCTTCGCGATGTGGGAGATGTGCCCTCGGAAAATCGTCCGGATGTCGCGCTGCTTGTTCGCGATGGCTATTTATCAGTTTTTCCAGATGCAACGCTGCGACCGCGTGAACCAATGTCACGCGCCCGCGTCCTGCACACCATCTCGCGTTTGCTTGACGCGCGCTCGCTGCTCCAGCTGCAGAGAGGGACAGCGCGACCCTCAATTGACGGCGCCCTCGTCCTGCGCTCCACAAAAGGCAAAGACCAGCCAATCAAAGTGAGGCCCGACGCGTATCTATTCCGGCAAATCGGCGAGGCTGTATTCCCGGTGGGCGCGGTTGCTCTTGTTGGCGGCGAGCCGGTTGTCTTTCATGTAAACGCTGGCGGTGAGATTGACTACCTTGAGGTGCGTCCGGCGCTAAATGGCGCTTCAGCCGAGAGGTTTTCGCCATTCACAAATTGGTCGACCGAATTGTCACTAGGGCAGGTTCAGGCTCGACTCGCGCGGGCGGCGCGCGGCATTGGGCCAATCACCGACCTGCGCGTGGCCGCGAGGGGCACCTCACGAAGAGTAATTGATTTGGAAGTGGTCGGCATGCAGGGTATCGGTCATGTGCGCGGCGGCCGGATCCGATCCGTACTAGGACTCCGCGAACAACTCTTTGTCATCGATCGCAAATATGGTTCCGACGGTCGCGTTACCAGCTTCGTCTTTACTGGACGCGGGTGGGGCCATGGAGTCGGTATGTGCCAGGTAGGAGCATATGGTCTCGCTAAGCAGGGTCTTAGCTATGCACAGATCCTCAAGACCTATTACTCCGGAATCGAATTGTCCAAGCTGTATTGATTTGAGTTTGTCAGGTGCCGGTACTATCCTAGGTACTTCCTCATACCGACGCATCAGTTAGGAGGTCACAGGTGGCAACTAGAATTGAGCCTCGCTTGACGGTCGCAGACCTCGACGCCTGCCCTGATGACAATAACCGTTACGAACTCATCGAAGGAGAACTCTTTGTGTCCCGCGCTCCTGGAATTCCTCACCAACGCGTCCTTCACAATCTTCAAATGGAACTTGGCTCGTACCTCAGAGAGAACCCACTGGGCATACTTGTTCCCGGTGCAGGAGCAGTTTTCAGCGACTACGACGCGGTAATTCCCGATCTTGTCTTCGTTCGGAGTGATCGCTGGGCTGAGGTGACGTCGGAGCAGAAAATTACCAACGCCCCGGATATCGTGGTCGAGATACTATCACCCGGATCCGAGAATCGCCGCCGTGATCTTTCTGTAAAGCGGCAGCTATACGCAAAGTATGGCGTTAAAGAATATTGGATTGTTGATAGCGAAAGTCTGTCGGTCCGGATCTTTCATTTGCAGGGGGAAACATTGGAAGAAATCGCTGTCTTGCGTGGCATTGATGAAATTACGTCACCTCTGCTTGCAGGCTTTTGTTTAAAGGCCGACGCAGTTTTCGACCTTAAGTGAACTATTGAATTGCCAGCAGGTGAACCGCTCGTTAACACCCTTTCCTTCAAAACGAATTTGATTTTACGGGTTCCGAGCTAACTCGGTCGCTACCGCTCCCGGTTCTGACAAGACGACGCTATTCAAGCGACCTTCGTGCGCTTCTCTCGCAACCAAATCATTGGCGCTCTCATTCTTCTCGTCCTCATCTGGGCGGTAATTCTTTTCCGCATGCTATCCTCAGGCGCGTGAGTGCAGACAAGCCTCCCAGACCCGTCATTGCTATTGTCGGACCCACCGCATCAGGCAAGAGCACACTCGGCATCGCTGTGGCTCTCCAACTCAATGGCGAGATCATTAACTGCGATTCAGTTCAAGTTTACAAAGGCATTCAGATCGCGACTGCCAAGGTTCCGACTGAGGAGCGCCAGGGCGTTCCGCATCACTTGATAGATTTCGTTTCCCCGGAGATCAACTACACGGCCGGTGACTGGGCACGCAAGGCCACTGCGGCTATTGCACAAGTCGAAAACCGCGGTCGGGTGCCGCTATTGGTCGGCGGCACCGGTCTCTACCTGCGCGCGCTACGCCAGCCTTTCTTTCCTAGTCCGCCTACTGACGAAAAGCTACGCCAGCGACTCAATCGGATGCGTGAACGTCGCGGGGCCGAACATCTTTATCGCGTTCTCGAACGGCTTGACCCGGAGATGGCCGAAGAGTTGTACCCACGTGACTGGCCTCGTGTGCAACGGGCAATCGAAGTTCGGCTACAGACCGGGCTCCCCATGTCAGAGCAGATGGATCTGCGCCCGGAGCCGCCCGAGAGCGCACGAAGGTTGCAGATTTTTGCTATCAACCCACCTCGCAATCAACTCTACGAGCGCATCAATGCGCGCACGGAGACACACTTCACAGCCGGCCTGGTGGAGGAAGTTAGGGACCTTCTTGCTAAAGGTGTTCCCCCAACTTCAAACGCTCTCGGCGCCCACGGTTACCGTCGAGTCGTTGAATACCTGGAAGGACGACGGGATCTGGCCAGCGCCATCGAGCAGACGAAGCTTGATGTTCGACACTATGCAAAAAGGCAGTTGACGTGGTTTCGTCGCGAACCTGGCGTTGTCTGGTGCGAGGGGTTTGGCGATGAAAGACCACTTCAAGAAAAGATGCTTCAGCTTGTTACCCCGTCGTCGTTGTTGTAATCTGGTTCCACCGCCCCCCCTAAAAGTTATCGTTCTGAAGGTAGGATCCATGTCAGACGGGAAGCCAGTTCCACAAAACATTCAGGATGGATTCCTGAACACGCTCCGACGCGAGAAAACGACCGTGACAGTCTATCTCTTGAATGGCGCTAAGCTGGTCGGAAAAATCAAGAGCTTCGACAAATTCTCGATACTGTTGGAGTCGGGTTCGCAGGAGCAGTTAATCTTCAAGCATGCCATCTCTACCATCTCGCACGCGAGAGAAGTTCGCGGTGCAGTTGATGCTCACCAATCTAACCGGGAAACCGCCGACTCGCGCCAATCGTGAGATTCGTTTAAACTCTCGCCCTAACAACTTCGCATCACTAGAGGACTTGTGGCAGGAACCTTCATAACCTTCGAGGGCATAGACGGCAGCGGTAAATCGACCCAATTGAGATTCTTAGCTAACTTTCTGCGCTCGCAGGGTGGCAACGTTCTGGTGACTCGCGAGCCGGGAGGAACACCTGTCGGTCTGCGCCTGCGGGCTGCCTTGCTCGACGCGCAGGAACAGGTTGACCCGCTTACGGAATTGCTGGTCTTTGCAGCAGACCGCGCGCAGCATGTGCGACGGGTCTTGCGACCGGCGCTGGAAGCCGGACAGATCGTGCTCTCAGACCGCTACGCCGACGCCACCAAAGCGTATCAGGGCGCCGGTCGAGGTTTTTCTCCAGAGTTGGTTTCCGAGATTGTCGAACTCGCTACCGAAGGCCTCAAACCCGATTTGACGTTGCTGTTTGATTTGTCAGTAGCCGAATCCTCTGCGCGAACGCGGCGCAGGTCCGAGGGCAAGCAAAGGGGGGATCGCCTCGACTCGGAGGCTGCGGATTTTCATACCCGAGTTCGCGAGGCTTATTTGGGTCTGGCGGAGAAGGAACCGGAACGCTTCCGCATTATTGCGACGAACGGGCCGGTGGAAGAAACTCATGAACGCGTGAAGGACATAGTAGTTCCCTTTCTTGAAGCCCGCGGACTGATGGTCTCGAGAGAGCCGGCAGCGGCAGGATCTCGCCAAACACGGCCACTATAGAGATGTTTGATCAACTCACCGGAAACGAACGCGTAAAACAGCTACTCAGACGAATGCTCGGATCGGGGCGGGTTCCCGGTGCGCTGTTGTTTACAGGGGAAGATGGCGTTGGGAAAAAGCTCTTTGCTCTGGAGATAGCCAAGGCGCTCAATTGTCGTGCTCCGCAAGGCGCAGAAGCATGCGGCAAATGTCCGACGTGTGTACGAATGTCTCGCTTCAATTTTCCCCAATCCGAAGACTCGGATGACTGGAAGAAAATCATTTGGACTGATCACGGCGATGTGGGCATGGTGGTGGCCCCCAAGCGGTTGTTGTTAGTAGATCAGATGCGGGATATTGAACGTGAGGCCAACTTTCGACCTTTCGAAGGCAAGGCTAGGGTTTTTCTCGTGGACGATGCCGACAAACTCAATGATCAGTCGGCAAACGCACTCTTGAAGACCCTGGAAGAACCGCCACCAACTTCTCACATCATTCTCATCAGCTCGCGGCCAGCCATGCTGCTGCCAACAATTCGGTCTCGTTGCCAGGCAATTAGATTCTCACCGCTGACTACAGCGGAGATCGAACAACACCTGTTGAAGAATAAACTTGCGACTCCGGCAGAGGCGAGGCCAAGGGCGCGTGCCGGCAACGGCAGCATCGGGCGGGCCCTCACGGGCGATCTGGAAAGCTTCAAAGAGCGACGAGACGCGATGCTACAGGTGCTTACGGCGCTGGCCATCACCGGGGATCATTCTCGCCTCTTACGTCTGGCTGAAGAGATGAACGAGGCGAAACACAAAGACGAGTATGAGTTTGGGTTGGAGTTGTTGGAGACCTTGATTCGCGATGCCCTGATGCTCTCGTTCGGAGTCGGCTCCGGACAGGTAATCAACGAAGATGTACTTCCCCAGTTACAGAAGATAAGTGAGCGGATTGATAGCCGCAGCGCCACCTCATGGATCTCCCAAATTGAAGAGCTCCGCGAACAACTCGTCGTAAACATAAACCGTAAACCCGCCACCGACGCCCTGTTCCTTTCAATGGCCCAGTCCTAAGCATGTTCCCGGTAGCGGTCTAACCTTCCAAATCCTTCAGTTGCGCTTCGGCTGCCGCTTCAGTAGTTCAGGTTAGGAAGGGTGGCTTGCCACCTTGTCGGCGGCTTTGCCGCCTCCCAGTGCGGTAAGGCTATGCCTCTGGGAGTCTGACGGAGGCATAGCCTCAGTAGGATTGAGTAGTCCGCGGTAAGGCGGAGCCTTACCGCACTGGGCGCGGCAAAGCCGGGCACGGGAGGAACCGCCCTTCCTGACCTGCAAGTTAGATTGGCTTTAGTTACTTGGTGACGACAAGTTCAGGTTCGGCGGCGTTCTTAGCCGCCTCGACTTCTGCCAGGAGTTTCTCGGTTTCCATCACGAAGGCCTCGACTATGTCTTCGCCGGCGACCTTCCGCATCGGAACTCCGTCTTT
>JAMQPH010000839.1 GCA_023717605.1 Pyrinomonadaceae bacterium | reverse complement strand
TTGACTTGGCGTGGCGCAATAGATATAAGTTCTTCATATCGTAGCTAGTTCCCATTCACGGCGCTGTAACATCACTGGTCTAAATTAGCCCGATGATCTCGTACGGGAATCACCGCTTTCCGGGCAAGCTGTTTGTCGTTGAGGGTACCGACGGCAGCGGCAAATCAACACAGCTAATGCTGCTTTATCAGTGGCTAAAGGCTGGAGGTTATCCAGTCTTCTTCTCTGAGTGGAATTCGTCCCCACTGGTCAAGGATACGACTAGACGAGCCAAGAAACGACATCTATTTACCCCGGCGACATTTTCTCTTCTGCACGCCACTGATTTTGCAGACCGTACCGAGCGTGACATCATTCCTCCATTGAAGGCAGGGGCAATAGTCCTGGCGGATCGTTATATTTATACTGCCTTCGCCCGCGACGTTGCGCGCGGCTGCGATCCGGCATGGGTGCGCGAAGTTTACAAGTTTGCTGTGAAGCCCACAATAGCCTTCTTTTTTCGCGCGCCACTCGACGTGGCGATCGATCGCATTGTTTCAGCAAGGCCCAGCCTAAAGTACTACGAAACCGGCCTTGACATGGGTTGGTCAGACAACCCCGAGGAGAGCTTCACGCTTTTCCAGGGAAAGATTTTAGGTGAATACGATCGTATGGTTAGTGAGTTTGGGTTAACGCAGATCGATGCCACGCGTTCGATCGAACAGCAACAACGGGAAGTTCGGCAACTCATTAAGAGTCATATCGAAGACAGGCGGTTCAGATCCCATTAACAAAAAACTGTTTTACGGCACGCCACTACCGCATACGCAGGATGAGGAATACAGTGGCAAACTGATCGTGATCGAGGGAACGGATGGTGTGGGCCGGTCCACGCATATTGCTCTTCTACGCACCTGGCTGGAGTCGCGAGGCCATGGTGTGATCGACACGGGAATGACCAGATCGGTTCTTGCCGGGCGCGGTATTAAAGAAGCAAAGACCGGTCATACCCTCGGACGTCTGACATTGCAGCTCTTTTACGCGACAGATTTCGTCGATCGCCTCGAGAATGAAATCCTGCCGGCTTTGAGGGCCGGTTTTATCGTGCTGACTGATAGATACATCTACTCCGCAATTGCGCGCGCTGAAGTGCGAGGGATTGATGCGCCTTGGATCCGATCGATCTATCAAATTGCTTTGATTCCCGACGCGGTTTTTTATCTCCGGATCAATACGGCGCAACAGCTCATCGAGCGTGTGCTTAGTTCTGGACGCGGATTCGATTATTGGGAGTCGGGTATGGACGTGCACCTCGGTCAGGATTTTTACGAAAGCTTTATCGAATATCAAACCCGGATGCTGAAAGTATTTGATCGCATGACCGAGGAGTATGGTTTTCATGTACTGGACGCCTCGACTTCTGTGCGGCGCTGCGCTGCTACGTTAAGGCGCGCGGTCACGCGCGTAATCGAAAGCGACCTTCCCGTCGAAATGCCAGTTGCGAAAGCCTCTGGTTCTCAGGCATGACCAAGTTGTTACCTTCCGGATAACCATCCCAGGCCAAAACATTGAAACTTGCAGCAATCGACATTGGCTCCAATTCTATTAAGCTGGTAGTTGTTGACGCGGCAGCCAGCGACTCATTCGCCGTCATCACTCGCGAGAAGGAGTTTGTCAGACTTGGCCACCAAACACTGCGCAGGGGGCATATCAGCCGTGCCGCCATCGATCGCGCTGTGGAATGTCTACAACGATTTCGCTCGATCGCCGAGGCCCGCGGTGCCGAGAGCATAATTGCCACCGCCACAGCTTCGGTGCGCGAGGCGAACAACTCCGCTCAATTTGTCAGAGAAGTCGGACAGAAGAGCGGAATCAAAGTAGAGGTCCTTTCCGGAGTCGAAGAGGCGAGGCTGATAGGTTTGGCGGCTAGTCAGAGCTGCTCACTCACGGGGACCACCAATCTGAACATTGATATCGGTGGCGGTTCGACTGAAATCTCTGTCTTCCGCGAGGGCGTTCCACTGGCGCTCTTTTCGGTAGATCTTGGCGCCATTGGTCTGACGGAGAGATTCCTTAAGTCCGATCCTCCCAAGGCCAAGGAACTGGGTGACCTGCGGCATCAAGTTCAAGCAGCGTTTGAACGCCCTGCTCGCGAGCTTCGGAACGCAACATGGCAACAAGCTACTGGCACGTCCGGAACCATTCTCGCGCTAGGCGCCGCGCTGCGTTCGCACCTGGAGAGTGACTCCCAAAGAAAGAACCAACCGGCACAACCCTCTGAGTTTGACATACCTTTCGGATTACTCTTGCGACTCAACGTAAGCCTTGCGAGCGTCCCCATTGCGGAGCGCAAGCGATTGGGCGGACTCAGCCCTCAGCGTTCGGAGATTATCGTTGCCGGCGGTCAAATACTTGAAGGCGCTATGCGGGCCTTGCGACTCAATTCCCTGTCGACTTGCGAATGGGCCTTGCGCGAAGGTGTCATCATTGATCGCCTGAGAGAACTGGAAGCCGAATCGCGACCGCCGGTTGCTCACTTTGCTGATCCCAAAATGCGCAGCGTTCACGCTGTTGGACGGCGCTTCGGTTATGAAGAAGCTCATTCTCTCCAGGTCGCTCGTCTGGCTGAGAAGATCTTTGACAGCCTCGCGCCCATTGAAGGACTGACTCGTCACCAACGCACACTACTGTCTGCGGCGGCCTTGCTTCATGACATCGGTTACCACATCGCCCATGGATCTCATCACAAGCACGCCCTATATCTGATAAAGAATTCCGAGCTGACGGGATTTGCTGAGGGCGAGCGCGCAGTTATCGCGAATATTGCCCGTTATCACCGGGGTTCTCCTCCCAAAGAACGTCACCCGGATTTCGCGGCGCTCAATACTGCTGACCGCGATTCAGCAGCCCGCCTCGGCGCTATCTTGCGACTCGCCGATGGATTGGACAGAAGTCATGAAAGCCGGGTGCGTGATCTTGAGTGTGTCGTGGAAGGAGACGTGGTCCAGATAACTGTGCAGAGTGATGTCGATTGCGAAAAAGAAATGACTGAGGCCGAGCGACGACGCCCTCTGTTCGAGGAAGCCTTCAATTGTAATTTGTTACTGATCGCTAGAAACGCAAAATCGACTCGCGGATAGGTACAGATGGCTAAAGCTAAGGAGATTAAAGGTATCGAATGCGACGGGCCGGTGACCGAGGCCATGCCCCTGGTACTGGGACCAAGGCTGGAGGAGATGTGTGTCTTGCGCAAGGCTGCGCTTGATTTCAAGGATCCGGAGGGTGTTCACGATATGCGTGTTGCCTCGCGGCGGGTGCGCAGCGCTCTCAGAGATTTCGCGCCACATCTGCGTAAGACAAAAATTTCCCTCTCGGCAAAGGACCTTAAGGAAATCGCGGACAAGTTAGGAGTCGTGCGCGATTTGGATGTTGCCATCATCGCTCTGGAGAAGTTTCAGAAGAAGGCCACTCCAGAAATATCTTCCGGTTTGCAACAGATCATCGACGACAAAAAAGCCCAGCTGGATCCAGCTCGAAAAGAGCTGGTGCAAGTTTTGAATTATCAGAAGATCTCTCAACTTAAGCGCAACTTCCTTCGGACGGTCGATGAGGCAATTGTTCCTCAGATTGGAACAACATCAACCGCATCTGGCGCCACCGGCCAGAGTCGCATCAGTTATAAAGCGTACGCGAGATCGACCCTTCAAAAACTGCTGAAGGAACTGGAAGCATCGAGTCCCAGTTTATATGAGCCACAGAAAGTTAAGCCACTTCACGAAATGCGCATTGCCGGAAAACGACTCAGATATGCGATGGAGTTGTTTGCCGCCTGTTGGGGGGACCGGTTGGAAGTTTTTGTGCGTCAGGTGACCCAGATACAATCCTCTTTAGGTGAACTTCACGATTGCGACCTTTGGATTGAACACTTTGGCAAAAGACTATCCAGGTTTAAGAAGAAGGCGAACTCAGAGCGCGAGACCTCTGAAGACGAACGGGATGCAATGATATGGCTCTTGAGTCACTTTTCCAGATTACGCACAAAGCATTTTCGTGCGGCCCTGGCGCGTTGGCACGAATGGGAGGAAAAGGACTTCTGCAATCGCTTGACTGGCACCTTGAGGACGTAACTGCTTTCGGAAGAAAACTGAAGTCAACGCAAAAACCTGCGAGTTCTCAGAGCTAACCCGGTGTGACACCGAGCAACTGGTTCAATTTTTTACTGTATTCATCAACGTCATTACGCTGGATAACAACGGTCGGAATGAGAATCGTTTTGCTCTCTGGGATCACAGAACGGTCGCCTCTTAAGATCTTGGCCGCCGCCTGAACCGTCTGGTAGCCGTATTCGAACGGCTGCTGTGCGACGGTCCCGAAGATTGCGCCCTCTTTGATCCCTGCGAGAGTATCTCGGTCGTCGTCGAAGCATACGATCTTGATTTTGCCGAGCGCACCTTCGGGTCTTAGTGCTTGCAAAATCGCCGGGCCGTTGTAGGACCACAAACCGACCATGCCGGCTATGTCTGGATATTTCTTCAGAGTCTTATAAGCATTTTCCCTGGCGTGAGTCGGGTTGGCATCATCGGTCATCAGGTCAATGACCTCCACCTTCGAACCTTGCAGGGATTCCTTCAGTCCTTCGAATCGTTCCCGTGCGTTCTGTACCTCGGCCCTGCCCACGAAGACCATGATCTTTCCTCCCTGCGGCAGAGCTTTCTTGACGAGTTCCCCAGCCTGGCGTCCAGCAGCCCGATTGTCAGCTCCAAGGTAGAGCGCGCGATCGCTATCCGGTGCGTCGCTATCATGAGTGATGACTGGGACCCTCTTCGCCGCGGTGTTAATCGTCGCTTTCTGCCCAGCGGAATCGATGGGACTGATCGCAATGGCGTCAGCATCATCACGGTCCAGCGACTGTAGAATATGTCGATTCTGCTCCTCGGTCGTTCCGGTATTTGTGGTTTTGAAGGCGACCGTAACGTCGGTCAGTTCGGCGTCAGCCTTCTCGGTTCCTTTACGTGCGATCTTCCAGAAGTCCGAGGTAGTATTGGTAATGAAAGCCACTGTTTTGACCGTCTTCGGAGGTCTGGGCGCCGAGGAGTCACAACTGGCAGATATCGCTAAGATCAGGGTCAGCAAGCAAATGACCTTAGGTTGGATTGATCTTTTCATGGCAGTCTCCTGTGAAAGAACTGAAACAATGGATAATACCCCTGCTCTGCCGCGGTTACTGGCCCGTTGACTCTACGAAAGGTAACTCAGGAGTCGCCTCGTTTGCGCGGCGCCTATGCTTGATTGATGGCAAGCGACTTATATACCGAGACTGTGTCAAAATCCAGTTATCCACAGAGGAACACCTCCAGGCGCCACAAATTTGCGGGTCGGGAAGTGGCAAAGCGGGGCGCGCCACCTTCCCAACCTGCGAATTTTCTGAGCTTGAATTGTTAATTCACAGTTGATGTTGTATAGCTAGTGATATGTCGTTCATAACCAAAACAGCAGCATTCCTCAACAGGAATGCATTGGGAAATTTGGTCTCCGAATCTATAGCAATAGACCTGGGGTCGGCAGCCACGATCGTCTATGTGCATGGCCGCGGCGTAGTCGTCGATGAGCCATCACTCGTCGCTGTCAACACAGTCACCGGTGAGGTAGTAGCGATTGGGCTTGAAGCGCAGCAGATGTACGGACGTGAAGCCCGCGATGTTACCGTGATTGCACCCTTGCTTGATGGGGTGGTGGCAGATTTTGAAAGAACGAAGGAGATGCTGGCTCACTTCGTGCGTAAAGCACGTGGTGGCAATTCCTATTTCAGCCGTCGCGCTCTAATGAGCGTGTTGTATGGAATCACTCAAGTTGAGCGTCGTGCATTGCTTAGTGCTGCCGAACATGCGCGCATCGGTCGCGTGGTCATGATAGAAGAAGGGTTGGCGGCGGCCTTTGGTGGGGGCGTCAGATTGGACGACCCACGCGCTTCGGCGGTGGTAGACATCGGCAGCGGAACTACCAACGTGGCCATTGTCGCGAACGGATCAATTGTTCATGGGCACGCGGAGCGAATTGGAAGCTGGGACATTAACGCGGCGATTATTGACCATGTCCGCCGGCATCGTGGATTGGCGATCGGTGCCCATTCAGCTGAGCGTCTGAAGCTCGAATTGGCTTCGGCGACCCTTCCCGCCGACCTCTCCGAGGAGATCACGATCAGGGGGCGTGATGTTCTCACCGGGAGCCCTGGGGCTATCGAGATCACGGCTGGTGAAATTTATCCGATCGCCCAGCATGTGGTTCACAAGATCGTAGAAAGTGTGAGCACGACGCTGACGGGGCTTCCTCCAGAAGTTGCCGGAGATATATATGATCGCGGAATCATCCTTACGGGCGGCGGTGCGCAGTTTGGCGGCTTGGACGAGTACTTGCGCGAACAAACCAAACTATCAGTGCGAATCGCCAATGAGCCCAGATACGCCATTGTCCGGGGTCTTGCGCAGATGTTCGACGAACCTCTTTGGCTACGGCGCATCCTCAGAAGCGAGCCTCACCCTCTTCTTGATGCTGGTGCTGATTATTACAGTTAGATATCCACCGCGATGCCGCGCCACTTTCCCTGCCTGAAGCGAAACACGCTCAGCGCGCACCGCGCTGTGTGACCTACAAGAATCGCGATCCAGATGTCGATCGGGTCCAGCTTACTTGTCTGCTGAATCACAAAGCAGATGCCTAGGGGCACGATGATCTGCGAGACGATCGAGATGTAGAGCGGGCTCTTGGTGTCTCCCGTTCCCTGTAATCCACCTGTGTAAGTGAGCGCGACGGCAATGAAGAGTCCCGAAACACTGAGTACGCGCAGAAGTTGGACCCCGATCTCGACGACGGCCGGCTCGTGCATGCCAAAGATCGCGAGTAGTTGTCGCGGCAAAAACAGGAAAAAGAGCCCTATGAACGCCGCGCCAGTGAACCCAAAGCGCGCTGCCACGTGCACCGCCGCGTCCGCCCGATCGGGACGACCCGCGCCGAGGTTCTGCCCGGCGACAGTCGCTGCCGCGCCCATTAGACCGATTGCTGTCCAGGTGATCAGGGAAAAAAGTTGTGAATAGCAGATGGCGAAGGCTGCTTGCGCCGGCGCACTCTGAGCAAGCGAACCGATAAACGCGAGCATGAAGACTCCACCGATGTTCATCGCAATTCCCTGAATGCCGGTCGGGAGGCCAAATCGGAAGAGCGACCTGATGATGGTCCAATCCGGACCCCATCCTTGTCCACGTGGAAACGAAACGACCCAGCCGCCGCTCCAGAGTTTCCACACCGAGTAGACCGCCACGATCCCCGTCGCAATCACGGTGCCCATTGCCGAGCCGGCAGTGCCGAACGCGGGGACGGGACCCAGCCCGCGAATGAGGATCACATTCAGGACGAGGTTGAGCACCGTCATAGCAATGCCGAGTGACATCGGCGTGCGCGCGTCTCCGGCGGAGCGCAGCGCGCCACTTAGCATGAAGAAAATTAGCATGCCGCTGCTAAAGAGGAACATGATGCGCAGGAACGGCAGCGCTTCCGCCTTCACTTCGGGTGCGGCGTTGACCAGATCGAGCAAGGTTGGCGACAGGAAATAGCCCAGCGGCGCCATTATCAGCAGCGAGATGCCGACCGCTGTTAGAAACGCTTGATAGACCGTGCGGTTGACCTTGTCTTCCTCGCGAGCGCCGGCAAAGCGGGCCACCAGCACGCTCATGCCAGTGAATAGCGAAGTAATGAAGACAATGACCACGATGAAGATCTGCCACGCTACGCCGATCCCGGCATTCCCTCTGTAGCCGACGAGATGACCGACCAGGACATGATCTACAATTCCCTGCAATCCGCCGATGATGTTCGTGAGCATCGTTGGCCAGGCAATTTTCCAGACCGCCGATCGCAGAGGTCCCTCGACGATTGATCTGTCGTAGCGTCCCTTTTCCGGCCGCCGAGTTGTATAAGGTTCGGGTGGCGCAGTTATGAGGCCCACGCTCGGAGGATCGACCTGTTCGGAGACGTCAGTCATAGGATCTTATGCATATTACTTTATCACGCGGAATAGGTGGTGCGGTTACCGGGAGGAGGTTTACCAGTTTCACCCCCGGGAAGGAACGTCACTCACCACAGAACCGCGAGCGGTAGCGACCGGATACCACCACTCACTTAAGAGATATCCAGACACTACAGAACCGTGAGCGGTAGCGACCCGATGCCACCACTCACTTAAGAGATATCCAGACACTACAGAACCGCGACTGCCCCAGTACCTCTTGCTGTAGTTTCGTGAAGGGGTCGTGGATCGTGTAATGTTCCTAAGGGGCTAATACAGCACTAACGTCGAGAGGTGTTTCCATGAGCATCCGAAAATTCAACTGGCCAATCTGGGCAGGTTTTCTGCTTAGCTTGATCGCTTTCCTCAGCTACTTCCTTGTATTTGTTTGGTTCCCCGTCACTCGCGATTTTCCCTGGGCCAACTTACTGCTATTCGTCTTAGCAGCCGCGCTGTTACTGGTAGGTCTTCGGCGTGCGTTCTCATCAGAGCGCTCACATCCAAGGCGATCGAAGATCGCCGGCACCATCCTGGCGACGCTCAGCGTCGCGGTTTTCGCGTTCTTTATCCTCTCCACGTTTATTTTGGCAAGGCGCTTGCCCGCCTCACACAGCGCCCCACAGGTAGGCCAAACTGCGCCGGACTTCACTCTCTCCGACACGAATGACAAACCCGTCTCGCTTTCTGAGCTGCTCACATCGCCCGTTAACGGAAAGGCACCCAGGGGAGTTCTTTTGGTTTTCTACCGAGGTTATTGGTGACCTTCATGCAACTCCGAGTTGCGGAGCATTCAGAGCAGTCTGGCTAAGTTCGAAGAAGTCGGGATTCGTCCGGTTGCGATCAGCGTAGACTCTCCCGAACTATCGCGCGATCTTTCCCAACAAGCGGGCTACACGTTTCCATTTCTTTCTGATCCGAAGGCCGAAGTGATTCGTCGCTACGACCTGCTTCACGCCGGCGCCGGGATCGAAGGGCAGGACATCGCCAGACCAGCTGAGTTTCTAGTGGATTCTTCTGGAACAGTGCGGTGGTTGAACCTGACGGAGAACTATTGGGTGCGCGCCCGTCCGGAACAGATTCTTGATGTGGCCAGGAGCCTGCGCTAGCGAGCGTTGGCCGATACCAGGATTCCTGTCGTTTGCGATCTGACAAAGCGATATACGAGCGGCGGCCGCGCTATGGTTCCGTCACACGTACGCTGTTGCGGTAGTAATATCTATTTGCCAAACGGAAGGGTCGTCTTATGAAGCGTCTCTTGATAACACTAATAATATCGATCGCGCTGCTGCCCCTCGCCTTAACTCGCACGGAGATGGCAACCAACCCCGCCGGAAACAGTCAAGCAAAGCCCGACAAGCGGGTGCAATCATTACGCGTTCTCGTACTCTCAACGATGCTTGCCGATGCCGGCATCGGCGAGTGGGGCTTCGCTGCGCTCGTGGAAGTGGATGGACACCGTATTCTCTTTGACACTGGAGCACATCCAGACACTGTGCTTAGAAATGCGAGAGAGCTCGGCGTTGATCTCTCAGGCATTCAAGAGGTCATCCTGAGCCACAACCACGCCGATCACACTGGCGGATTGCTCCATCTTCGCCGTGAACTTGCTAAACAAAATCGCACTGCGCTCTCCCGTGCGCACGTAGGGAGAGGCATCTTCTGGAGCAGGCCGCGAGCAGGCGAGGATGGAAACAGCATGATAAAAGTGAGGCCGACTTATGAAGCGACGGGCGGCACCTTCATCGAGCACGATAAGCCTGTCGAGTTGTATCCTGGTGTCTGGCTGACCGGGCCCGTGCCTCGAGTCTTTCCCGAACGCAATTGGTCCGGCCGGGGAGGAAAGGTTAAGACTCCTACCGGTCTTGATGAAGACACGATACCGGAGGATGCGTCGTTGATTTTCGACACCGACAAGGGATTAGTCGTCCTCTCCGGCTGCGGTCACGCCGGCATCATTAACACTTTGGAATTTGCACGCAACCGAATCCGTCGTGCTCCGGTACACGCAGCGATTGGAGGGTTTCACCTGTTTCAACTGGACGACAAAAAACTTGCGTGGACAGCGACAAAGCTGCGTGAGTTTGGGGTTAGACATCTACTTGGCGGGCACTGTACAGGGATTGAAGCAGTGTATCGCTTGCGTCAACTGGCCGGGCTCGATCGCAGCACGTGTGTCGTGAGTTCGGTGGGCTCGTCATTCGCATTAGACAAAGGCATCGATCCGCTGGCCCTTGCCCGGTAACCGATTACACGCGGCGTTGGGCGGATGCTTCAACAATCAACAAGAACAAAGCCCCCGGCGAAAGTTCCGCCGGGGGCTTTTATCACTCACAGTTAATTTGCGAGCTCTGAATTAGTACCGCGAGCCGCCGTTGCGACCGCCACCGTTGCGACCGCCACCGCCGCGATCTTCTCGTGGCTTGGCTTCGTTGACATTCAAGGCCCGTCCGCCCAGGTCCGTACCGTTGAACTTCTGGATAGCAGCTGCGCCTTCTTCCTTCGTTGACATCTCAACAAAGCCGAAGCCGCGGGAGCGACCTGTTTCGCGATCCTCAATCAAGGAGACGCTTTCAACCGTGCCCGCTTGCGCGAACAGTGTTTTGAGTTCGTCGCTCGAAGTTTCGAACGCGAGATTACCGACATAAAGTTTCGTAGTCATGATTTCTTACCTTTTTCCCCTTCGGGATTTAACAGAAGCCGCATGCGGAACATGGTAGCTTCCCAATTTGCTAAGGACGTTGGGATTTACATATCCATGCCGCCGGGCAGTGCCCGTGGCTTGCCATCTTCCTGTAGCTCAGAGATGAGGGCCTCCGTTGTCAGCATTAAGCCCGCGATTGACGCGGCGTTCTGTAATGCGCAGCGAGTGACTTTCGCGGGATCGATAATCCCCGCGGCCACCAGGTCCTCAAAAGTTTCAGTGGCGGCGTTGTAGCCGAAGTTGACGTCTTTGCTGGCGCGAACCTTCTCCACTATTACCGCGCCTTCTTTGCCGGCGTTCTGTACGATCTGACGCAGCGGCTCTTCAAGTGCGCGCTTCACGATGTTGACGCCAATTTGCTCATCAGCTTCGCCGCTGGTTTCGCCATCCTCGTCCGCTTCGAAGACTATGAACTTGTCCAATGCCTTCGCGGCCCGAATCAAGGCGACGCCCCCGCCAGCCACAATGCCTTCTTCAACAGCCGCGCGAGTCGCGTTCATAGCGTCTTCAACGCGCGCTTTCTTCTCTTTCAATTCAGTTTCCGTGGCCGCTCCCACGCGGATCACTGCGACGCCGCCAACCAGTTTCGCGAGTCGCTCCTGCAGTTTCTCGCGGTCGTAGTCTGACGAGCTATCTTCAATTTGGGCCCTTAGCGTTTTCACGCGAGCCTTTAACTCGTCCGGGTTGCCTGCGCCATCGATGATGATCGTGTTGTCCTTGTTGATCGTAACCTTCTTGGCGCGTCCCAGGTCTTCGACCTTGACGTTCTCGAGTTTGATACCGAGGTCTTCACTAATAACCTTGCCGCCAGTTAGAATCGCAATGTCCTGCAGCAACTCCTTGCGTCGATCGCCAAAGCCCGGCGCTTTGACGGCCGCCACGTTGATCGTGCCGCGCAATTTGTTGACAACCAGTGTGGCTAGGGCTTCCCCTTCAACATCTTCCGCGATAATCAGAATCGGCTTACCCAATTTGGCGATCTGCTCCAGAATGGGCAGCAAATCTCTCATCGAGGAAATTTTCTTCTCGCTCAGCAGAATGACTGGTTTCTCGAGGACAGTTTCCATCTTTTCGGCATCAGTGATGAAGTATGGCGACAGATAGCCGCGATCAAACTGCATTCCTTCGACAAATTCCAAATCCGTTTCCATCGTCTTCGCATCTTCGACGGTAATCACGCCGTCTTTTCCGACCTTATCCATCGCCTTGGCGATCAGGTCGCCGATGGCCGCGTCACCGTTTGCCGAAATCGTGCCGACCTGCGCAATCATGTCACCCGCGACCGGCTTGGACAGTTTCTTAATTGCCGCAGTCGCACGCTCGACCGCTTTGTCGATCCCGCGTTTTAAGGCCATCGGATTTGCACCCGCGGCCACGGTCTTCACGCCTTCTCGGTAAATCGCCTGGGCTAGCACTGTGGCGGTGGTCGTACCGTCGCCGGCAACGTCGCTGGTCTTCGACGCTACTTCACGCACCATCTGTGCGCCCATGTTTTCCACCGGGTCTTTGAGATCAATCTCTTTAGCCACGGTCACACCATCTTTGGTGATTGTCGGGCTGCCATAGGACTTGCCGAGAACGACGTTGCGTCCCTTTGGACCAAGCGTGATTTTCACCGCGTCGGCGAGTTGATTGATGCCACGCAGAATTGCCGCACGAGACTCTTCACCATGTGTTATTTGCTTTGCCATAACTTTTTGTTTTTCTCCAAGTCAAACTTGTCATTAAAACATCCGACTATTCTTGTGAACTATTTGGCGTTCTTCTTGCCGCTAGCTACAGCACCGGCGCGCGTAATGATTCCGAGAACCTCATCCTCGCGCATAATCAATAGGTCTTCGCCGTCGATCTTGATTTCCGAACTGCTGTACTTGCCAAAAAGAATCCGGTCGCCCTTCTTAACATCCAAAGGCTGGCGAGTTCCATCTTCCTTGTATTTTCCCTCTCCGGCTGCGATTACTTCGCCTTCCTGGGGTTTCTCCTTCGCGCTGTCGGGGATGATGATGCCGCCGCGAATCTGCTCGCCTTCGTCAATACGCTTCACAATCACGCGGTCATGTAGTGGTGTAATATTCGTCGTCATAACTTACTTCATTCTCCTATTCGGTTTTCAGCTAAGTTTTTCCGCTAAGATTTTATCGAGGGCGGAAGCGGGTCCGCCCTCCGTAATCAGAAGCTTTTCAGCTTCACGCTGTTTTGGCTGCAACCTTCTGAAACGTTGAACTGGCGACCTCAAAGGTTTCCACCGTTGGTGTTCCGTCCAACACTTCCAATAGGGCCTTCACTACCTCAGGATACCCCGTGCGGCTGTAAGCCTCCGCATCCTCTTTCGCGTCCCAGAGGCTAATGCCTACGGCCAGCGAGCGTTCCTGGGCGACAAAGGTGATCTCATCGCGAAACCCCTTCTGCTTGCGGAGCAGCGGAAGGACGTCGTTCTCGATAATGCGGTTGAACCCCGGGGCGGAATTAGCCTTGAGTTTCATAGACACATGTCGTGCAAACATTTTTTAGCTCCTTAGATTTTGAGCTGTTGGCTTCAGATAGTCCGGATGATTCCAGAGGAGCTGAGAAGGGAGTAAGCTGCGCTCGGTTCGACACCCACCTTACGCTGTTGTTCTCTATATGTCAAATGCAGGATATATTTTGCATCGGGAATAGGAGAAGTTCGAATTTCGGATTGCGGATTTCGGATTTCGAGTGCCGCGGCCGACCGCGGTCTGGACCCACATACTAAAATGCCGCGACGTTACCATCGCGGCATTAACACTTGGACAACGATAGCGGGTGTCACAATTCGAAATCCGAAATTCCTAGCTGGCTCGCTCGTTGCCGCCTACCCTGTAACCATTCTGATAACCTCTTGAGAATCCGGATCGATAAACTTCAGCGAAGTTGCCAAAGCCCGACTCGTGATAGTAGTGAGAGCGCTCGGGATTGTAGCTCTTCGCTTTTTTACCATCGGATTTTCCAGTCTTGAAACCAACTTTGTAGCCCTGGTTCACAGCCTTATCGCTATTGTCAAAAACATACTGGCGATAGCGGATACCATATGGCGACCAGGGATCGTAGCCCCAACGGTCGTAACCGTATGGATAACCCCATCGGCTTCGGTAACCAAAACCAAACGGTCGATGGATGCGATACGGATTAGGCCGGATGATCACTCGCCGGCGACCCTGCGCCTGAACGTCGCTAGAGGACACGAACGCAATTCCTGAGAGCATAAGCGTTGCCAGGATTAGACCGCCAACCCTTCGTAAGTATTTTCCTTTCATATAAAACCTCCTTGCATACCCTAATTGTCAAACCACTGCGGGGCCGCGTTCGCAGCTAATGTGCTGTTCGCGTGCAACACCTCGGTCGCCTTGGCTTCTGACGATGCGACAAACCCGATTGAAACCAATGCCAATGTAATTCCCAGTAGTCCTTTCATTTTCCTTCCCCTTTAAAACAATTTGGCCGGGCACTCCACCTTTGGGAGAGCCCGACCTAATGGTTAAGACGCCGACAAGTCAGGATCGGTTACACTTATTTTCAATCTGTTTTGACCGGCTGCCGTTTTTCCTTTTTATAGCGACAGTAACGTCAGTGATTTGTGACAACTTGCCCCTCGGTCCGAACCTGGGAGTTTCGCTTGATTTCGTGGATCGTGACGAACGGTGTGTTTGATGGTTTAACTCAGATTGCACTAAACTGAACACATTTATTAAAGTGTTCGTCATCTCATCGTGCGCAGAGTCGCTGTAGCATTAAGGAGGCGTCGTGAATTCGCCTGAGCCGCAACGGATGCTCTTGCATTACCGGTTGCAGAGCAAGATCGACAGTGGTGGGATGGGTGAGGTCTACAAGGCTGAGGACACCAAGCTGGGACGCACGGTGGCCATCAAACTTCTACTGGCCGGAGACAATCAGAAACCCACGGCTCGGCGCCGCTTTCTTCAAGAGGCACAATCAGCCTCGGCCCTCAATCATCCAAACATCGTTACCATTCACGCCATTGAAGAGGCTGACGGCCTCGATTTCATCGTGATGGAGTACGTGGAGGGGCAGGACCTCAAAAGCCTGATCGACGGCGACGGCGCATTGCCCCTCCCTCGCTTGCTTGATATCGGAATCCAGACGGCCGAAGCTCTGAGTGCAGCGCACGAAATTAACGTCATCCACCGCGACATCAAGCCGGCGAACATTTTGGTCACTCCGCGCGGCTCGGCAAAGGTGCTTGATTTCGGATTGGCAAAAGTGATTCGTACGGTCGCCCAGGGGGTCGATGCCGAGGCTCCCACCTTAACGAACCTGACTGACGAAGGAACTGTGCTGGGCACCGCCGCCTATATGTCTCCAGAGCAAACCCGCGGACAGGTTCTCGATGGACGTTCTGATATCTTTTCGCTCGGCTGTGTCCTTTATGAGGCGGCCACACGATCCCTCCCCTTTGCCGGCCCCAGCATGCTTGCCATCATGCATGCCATTGTGACAGCCGATCCACCGCCGCCCAGCCGCGTTAGACCGGAGGTTCCGCGTGAGTTCGATTTGATTCTCGAGCGCGCCCTGGCTAAAGACAAGGAGAGACGATACTCGTCGGCGGCTGACATGGCCCAGGCCTTGAGGAGCTTGCGCGCAAGCTTCACGGGTGATTGGATCGGTATTCCGATTGTCTATGACAAAGACATGGTCGAAAGCGTTGCCCCGCTGTTTGTAGGCAGAGGTCCAGAGTTAAGCAAGCTCGAAGGATTTCTGCAACAGGCAATTGATGGCAGCGGTCGCGTCGTATTCATCAGCGGCGAGCCGGGCATTGGTAAGACTTCGCTTTCGGACGAATTCCTACGCCGTGCCCGCGCTCGCTTTCCGGGATTGTCAATTTCTCGGGGACGTTGCGTCGAACAATATGGCACGGGCGAAGCTTACCTGCCCTTTCTGGATGCCATCGGCGCATTGCTCGATGGGCCGTCGCGTGAGCGACTGGCGTCAGTAATGCGAACCTCAGCGCCGACGTGGTGCTCTCAGTTGCCAGTAGCTTTCGCTTCCACTGGAGCGATGGAAACGTTGCAACAGGAGACGATTGGCGCGACTAAGGAACGCATGATGCGCGAAATGGGAGATGCGCTCGGTATCTTCGCTACCACTTCTCCCGTGGTCTTACTGTTGGAAGACTTACACTGGGCTGATCCTTCCAGCGTGGATCTGCTCCGGCATTTGTCCCAACGAATCAGCCACCAACGTCTGTTAATTGCCGGCACGTTCAGACCCGAGGATATTGAACGAAGCAATCATCCGCTCAAAAGCTACAAAGCAGAGATGCTGGCGCACAAGTTGTGCGAGGAGATCGCGCTCGATTCGCTCAGCCCCGAGCATATTCAGGATTACCTGAATGCGACGTTTGCGCCGCACAATTTTCCGCCCGAGTTTGCCACGCACATTCATGATAAGACCGAAGGTCACCCGCTGTTTGCCACAAATCTCTTGCACTATCTTCACGAGCGAGGCGACATTGCCAAAACGAATGAACACTGGTCACTGAGCCGGCCGCTCTCGGAGATGGAGTTGGAAGCACCGGAAAGCGTGCGCAGCATGATCAGCAAGAAGGTGGACTCGCTTGGAGAAGAAGAGCGCCGGGCCTTGCAGTACGCCAGTGTCGAAGGGCAGGAGTTTCTTTCTACCGTAGTTGCCAGTTTGCTCGGTATCGACGAAGTTGATCTGGAGGAGTTGCTCGCTCGCATCGAGAAAACTCATCGACTGATCGTGACTCGCGGAGAAGAAGAATTACCTGACAGATCGCTCGCCACGCGCTATCGCTTCGCTCACGCGCTCTACCAGAATTTTCTTTACGGCGATCTGGTAACCAAGCGAAGAACCATGCTGCACCGGCAGGCTGGTGAACAACTGGCCCAGCACTACGGAAAGCGCGCTCCGCAAATTGCCACGCAACTCGCCCTGCATTTCGAACGCGGGCGCGACTTTGCTCGTGCGGTGGAGTTTTTGATCCATGCGGGAGACAACGCAACCACGCTTTATGCGAACGCGGAAGCTGCTGACCATTACACCCGGGCGCTGAGTTTGGCGGAGAAGTTACCTGAGGAAGCGCAGGCGGAAACGATGTGGGCCCTCTACGGGAAGCGCGGCGCCACAAACATGGCGCTAAGTCGCTTTGGCCAATCTGCCGACGACTATGTAAGCATGCTCAAACATCAGGAAGTTTTCGACTCACCTGAGAAGAAGGCCGCGGGGCTTAACGCCCTGGCGATGACGCTCTTCTTTTCTCACCGCGTTGAGGAGATGGAGTCCCGCGCCGACGAAGCGCTCGCCGCCGCCAAGCGCGCCGGGAGCGAAACCCTGCGTCTGGACACGATGGGCCTGATGGCACTGAAACATTTGTGTTACGGCGAGCTGGCACTCGCACGTCCAATTCTGGACGATGTAATCAAAAGTGCCCGGGCCATCGATCACAAACCCGCGCTGCTGACAGGGCTCACCTGGCGCGGCTGTCTTTATTTTTTCCAGACTGAGTATGAACGCGCAATCGAGTGTGAGCAGGAAGCAAGACAACTCGCGTCCAGGTTGCGTGACGGATTTCTGCTTTTAACGTCTATGTTTTTTCTCGGCCTCTCGAAGGGAAATCTCGGCCAAATGTCGGAGGCTATTTCTGTCCTCGAGAAGGCAATCAATATGGGGACTCGCAATGGTGATCAGTTCTGGGTTCCGCGAATGCCAAATTGTATCGGCTGGTTGCACCGCGAACTGCAGGACTTTGAGGGCGCACTCAAACACGATCAAGAGGGCTTGCGAGTCGCACGTCAATACAATGTGCTTGAGGCAGAGGCAAATTCCCTAATCAACCTCGGTATCGACCATACCTACGGAGGTAAGGCCGAGGAAACGATTTCCGCTTTTCGAGAAACTCGCGACATCTTTGAGCGGGACGCATGGTTCCGTTGGCGCTACAACATTCGTCTGGAAGCAGCAACGGCGTGGCATTGGCTGCGGCAAGGCGACCTGGAGAAGGCCGGAGAATTCGCTCAGCGACTTCTTGATACCGCGAACGAACATGAGGTGCATAAGTACATCGCCGAGGCCCACAGGCTGAAGGCGAAGATCGCAGTTGCCGATGCAGATCCGGCCACAGCGGAGGCGGAATTTGCCGCTGCACTTGATGAACTGCAACGCTATCCGGCGCCGCTGGTCGCCTGGAGAACATACGCCGACCTCGGTCGCCTGCAATCGGCACATGGGGATCGGACGGCTGCGCAGGTCGCGTTCACCCAGGCTGCCGAGATCGTGAAGGCGTGTGCAGCAAACGTCATCGATGATAACTTGCGCGCGACCTTCCTAAACTCCACGGCGGTCCGCGAGGTAACGGCCGGCGCAACCACATAAATTTCGGATTTCGGTTTTGGGGTGACGTGTCTAAGAGGCGAGGGCTGATAGTAGCGTTAGGCATCAACCCCAGGACTGGAGCGACTCAGAAATCCGAAATCCGCAATCCGAAATCCGAAATTCTCCCCTCACTCCTTCCCACCGCGCTCGGCGATCAACTGCATCGCGGGCTCTCAAACTACTTCGCCGGCGGTGGTCTTACTCCGGTTCGCTCGGAAACCACGATCTTCCAACTGTCCCCCGACTTCTTCCACACGTTCAGGAATCTCATCTGAAACGAGAACGGCTTCTTCTCTGCTGTCTCACTATCAACTTCAGCCAGACCCGTCACCACCGCGACGTCGCCGTAGACCCTGGCGATCATCTCCGACATCTTGAACGATTTCATCGGCAGCGAAGGGAGCCGTAGTCCCTTCTGGTAGTTAATAATTGACCCGTCATACGCAATCATATACGCGCCCTCGGCGATCAGATCGTCCCAGTCATTATCGCCCTTCAAAGCCTTCTGTCTGCCAACCTCTTCAAGACGCAAAACTTCTTTCTCCATCGCCTGCGTACTGTCCGCGTTAACTTGAAGGTTCGAGTAGTCATGGAAAAAAGCAGTCAGAGTGATCGCGCACAAACCAATCGCCGCACTCAGAATCGGACTGAATTTCATAACTCATCCTCCTGGCGCTTTGAGTCCGCGAAGCGGACGGTTGAAACCAACATCTCGTTGAAACGCCTGCGTTAGCGAGTGGGTTTTACGCTGAAAGCATATGCTGACTCACATTCAAGCTTTGTTAAGGGAAGGTAAAACAATTGTAAAGAGTTGTGAACTCCTACAGATCCAACCGCCTAAGCCAAGACGGGCCGTCGGAGTCTTCGTCGTATTTTGACTCGAACTAAAACGAGACCTTGCTGTTTTACCAACCCGAGACACAATCGGCGATGCTACGGCTTTGCCGCCTTCACTGGAGAAGGGTGAGACAACGCCGATAGATCGGGGGCAAAGCCCGCACCAGGGGCGCAGCCCAAGCGGTATCAGCACATAACCGGCGGGGCATAGCCACCGCCTCACATCAGGCGGCTAAGCCGTAGCCCCTATTGCACGCTGGAATCACTAGTAGCCAATATCGAATGGTGAAACCACCAGTAGCCACGATTTGCATAGTGCGGCTACTATTAGACGGTTCTTTCAGTCGAAAACTGAAACATGCAGGCACCTCCCACACAAACATCCCCGGAGAAGATTCATACATACCCGTGCCCGGACTGCGGCGCCGACCTCCTCTACGAGCCAAGCGATGGTTTTCTGTCTTGTCCTCATTGCGGCCACAGACAGGCAATCACGACGAGCGCTGAGCAGGTAGAAGAGCGGTCATACGAACAGTATCTGCAAATTCACCCGGAGCAATTGGAGCGGTTAGCAGCAGACGCACTCGAAGTGCAGTGTCAGAGCTGCGGCGCGACGGTAACGTTTATTCCGCCTCAGGTCGCCGGCCAATGCGACTTCTGCGGCGTCCAGATCGTAGCCCAGGCGAAGTCCGCTGACCCGATCCTGGCGCCCGAAGGCGTCCTACCTTTTCGCATCACGCAACAGCAGGCCAGCGCGGGTTTACATCAGTGGCTCAAGTCGAGATGGTTCGCGCCGAATGCGCTCAAGCATTTTGCCCAACCTGACTCAATAGACGGGGTCTATCTTCCGTTCTGGACTTACGATACAGACACGACGAGCTACTACACAGGCGAGCGCGGTGATCACTACTACGTGACCGAAACCTATTACGAAACCGACTCAAACGGCAATCAAGTCGAGCGGACAAGGCAAGTGCAACACACCCGGTGGTCTCCTGCTTCCGGAAGGGTTTCGCGCTGGTTCGACGACATTCTCGTCCCCGCTACAGCGTCGCTGGCGCAGAACCGTCTGGAAGCGTTAGAGCCCTGGGACCTGGCCGAGTTGAGGCTGTATGAGCCGGCGTTCTTATCGGGATTCAAGGCGCAGCGTTATCAGGTCGACCTGGCTCAAGGTTTCAAGCGGGTGAAGCAGGTTACCGCAGCTGTGATTCAAGGAGACGTTCGCAAAGACATCGGCGGGAACGTGCAGAGGATTCATAACGTCTCCACACAATATTCCGGAATCACGTTCAAGCATCTGTTGCTGCCGGTTTATGCCGGCGCGTATCGTTTCAATCAGAAGGTCTTTCAAATCGTCGTCAACGGTCGCACTGGTGAGATTCAGGGTGACCGTCCTTACAGTTTCTGGAAGATCGCGCTTTTCGTGACGGGGATGGTGTTCATCCTGCTAATCATTGCGCTGGTGTTTGGTTTGGCTCAGAGTTAGTTAGGGTCGCTCACGGAGTTCATCCGCAGATTACAGAGGATCAATAAAGTAGGTCTTTGGTCTCTGAACTTTGAACTTAGTTTCTTTGTACTCTGTTTGTGTTTCCATCGATCCAAGTTCAACATCAACAGAGGAAAGTTCAAAGTACAAACGTCAAAGATCAAAGTTCAAA
>JAMQPH010000829.1 GCA_023717605.1 Pyrinomonadaceae bacterium | reverse complement strand
TACGCCTGCCAAAACTAATCGCGCCTACCTCTCGTTCAATCTTCAATGCCAAGTTGAAAGGGTCGCGTATTTCGGCGTGGGCCGCCGCGGTAAATTCATTCTAATTGAACTTGATTCCGTTAAGGTGCTGGTGGTCCACCTGCGGATGACCGGCAAGTTTTTGGTGCTGACCCCGGACGACTCGCTGCCGCCCCACGCGCACGCAGTTTTCTATCTCGATGACGAACGCCGGCTGGTATTCCGGGATCAACGGCAGTTTGGCGTGATGAGGCTGGTGGCTAATTCACGTCTGAGCAAGACGAAAGGAATCTCTGAACTTGCCCCGGAACCTTTCTCAGATGAGTTCAGCGTAGGTTATCTCAAGGACACGCTGGCTAAGTCGCGCCGCACGCTGAAAACGCTATTGCTGGATCAAACGAAGGTATTAGGCCTGGGTAACATCTATGCGGCGGAGGCGCTTTTTCGAGCAGGGATCAATCCCTTCAAGACCGCATCCGAGCTTTCGGCGCGACGGGTTGGGCGTTTGCATCAGGCGATTCGCGACGTTCTGCGAGCCGCGGTCTCAGGCAGCTCCACATCGCGAATCAACCTCGAAAACCCGAATGGATTTTCTTATGGCGAGGCTTTTGGAAAGGTCTGGCAGGTCTACGAACGGGAAGGCCAGGCTTGCTTCAAGTGCGGCGCCCGCATTCGTCGCCTCACACATGGCGGACGCTCAACCTACTGGTGCCCCAGGTGTCAGAGGAGATAAGCACACTGCGAGACGGCCGCTGATCAGATTTGTCATATCTCATTTGACATTTCTCATTTGTCATTTAAATCCAATGCCACGTGAGCTGAGTGTATTCAAATCAAAAATGAGAAATGTCAAATGAGATATGACAAATCTGATCAGCGGCAACATTCAGTCTACATTTCAGGCTACAAATTCGCGACGATAAACTCGGTCATCATTGTCCGCATGTGCTTCAGCAGCAACGGATCAGTCACGCCGTGACGCGACTTCGGATAGAGCATCAGCTCAAACTGCTTTCCGGCCTTCTGTAATTCATACACAAACTGAATCGCGTTCTGCATGTGCACGTTGTCATCGATCGTGCCGTGAACCAGCAGCAACTTCCCGTGAAGGTCTTTGGCGGCATGGACGGGTGAACTTTTCTTGTAGCCCTCCGGGTTATTTTGGGGAGTTCCCATGTAGCGCTCAGTATAAATTGTGTCGTAATCGCGCCAATCAGAAACGGTGCCGCCGGCAATGCCAATCTTGAAACTCTTGCTGTGGGTCAACGCATAACTAGTCATGAAACCGCCATAGCTCCAACCGGAAATGCCAATCCGCAAGCCGTCAACGAAAGGTTGGCTCTTGAGCCATGTCAGTCCATCTTCAATGTCCCGCAGTTCGAGTTCACCAAAGTTTCGGTAGACGGGCCAGGTTGATTCCTCGCCCTTTCCGCTGGCAGTGCGATTGTCACAAACCCAGATGATGTAGCCTTTCTGGGCCAGCGCGTGGTACCACACTCCTGTTGTGCCACCCCACGCATTTCTGACCTGCGGCGAGTGTGGGCCACCATAGGTGAACGACATTACCGGATATTTCTTTTGGGGATCGAAGTCGGGTGGCTTCAGCATCATCGCTTCCATGACAAAGCCATCTCGCGTTTTGACTTGCAATAATTCGGGCTTCCCAAGTTTGTATTGCTTAAGCGCCTCGACTTTGTTCTCTTCAATAACCCGGACAAGCTTGCCTTCGGTATCGTACAGCCGCGTCTGCGTCGGTGTATTCAGATCACTCCAGAAATCTACAAAGTGATTGTTCGCGGGACTGAGAACCATTCGGTGGGAGCCATCGGTGGTTGCTAACCGAGTCAATCCGGTGCCATCGAGTTTTATGCGATATGGCTGCGGGGCGATGTGGCTGTACTCAGTCGATGTGATGAAGACGAGTCCCTTGTTTTCATCCACACCTTCCAGCGATCGCACTTCCCACTTGCCGTCAGTCACCTGACGCACGAGTTTTCCGTCCGAGGCGTAGTGATAGAGATGGCGCCAACCACTGCGCTCGCTTTGCCACAGAAACGACCCGTCTTTCAACCAACGTGGATTATCGATCACCTCAATCCACGTCTTGGAGGTCTCGTGGACCACAGTGTTTGACTTGCCATCTTTCGCATCCGCGAAATTGAGATCGAGGTACGTCTGCTCGCGGTTCTGCGCTTGGTAGACCACTTTCTTGCTGTCTGGAGTCCAGGAAACTCTCACAATCAGGAAATCAGCCGGCTGGTATTTGTAAGTATCCATCCAACGCGTGGCGCCGCCCGCTGCATTGATCACACCGAGCTGGACCACGGGATTCGGATCACCGGCTTTCGGATAAGGAGTAACTTCGACGTTCTGGTGGTATGGGATGTGATCGACGACGCTAAACTCGTGCACTGGACTTTCATCGAGCCGGAGATAGGCCAGCATCGTGGAGTCCGGACTCCACCAGTAAGCCTCAAAGTTACCGCGGCCATAAAGTTCTTCCTGGTAGACCCAATCAAGCCGGCCATTAAGAATCTTTGGATTGCCATCAGTGGTCAGCCGGCGCTCTCGCTGGGTGGCAAGATCGAAAACGTACATGTCGTTGCTACGTACAAACCCGATCATGCGGTCGTTAGGACTGAATGTTTCACCGACTTCTTCTTCCGCGCTATTGGTTACGCGCAGGGCTGTGTCTGTGCCCAGTTCATACAAAAAGAGGTCGTTGGCAAATTTGATTAGGACTGCGGTCTCCTTATGATTGAAATCATACGAGCCGCGATTTGCCAGCTGCTTGGCGTCCGCATCAGAAAGACCACCGAGGGCCTTGAAAGCTGCTTCCATCTTTGCGGCATCGTGGAAAGCTGTGGCCGCGCCCGTGAGCGCATTCACCTTCTGCAACCTCGGCACATTGCTGTTCGAAGGATCATTGGCGAGCAGATAATGAGTGCCATCCTTGAGCCAGCGAATATTTGGGACCGTGCCACCGAAGTTGACCTTCTTCGCAGGGTCGAAGATGTCGTCGATGGTGAGTAGTCTCTGTTGCGCACGGGCTGCTGGCGCGAGAATCAACAGAAGAAAAATCAAGAAACGGTCAACAAATGGTCGCGGCACTATGAATCCTCTCATCTTGTGATCATGCTGCCTCCGCACGAGGCGTCATCTTCTTTATTAGGGGCGTTAGCAGGGCCAACACAAACGCAGCGACCAACGTGATGGCCGCGAAGGTACCAAACGCTCGCGTCAAGAAGGCGGTGTCGTTTCCTTCGAAGAACCGTGTCGTTAGGCCAGCTATGTAACTGCCTATTGAAATCGAGAGAAACCAGACACCCATCATCAATCCAACCATGCGAGCAGGTGCTAACTTGGTTACCGTACTAAGTCCCACAGGACTCAAGCAGAGTTCTCCGACCGACTGCAAAAAGTAGACAAGAATCAGCCAGAGCGGACTAACCCGACCCGCGCCTGTGAACATCGACGCGATGGTTACAACTACAAACGCGAGGCCGGCGAAAAGCAATCCGAAAGTAAACTTGCCGGGGCTGGATGGCTGACGGTGACCCATTCTTTGCCAGAGCCACGCAAAGACCGGCGCCAAAATGATAATGAAAATTGGTTGAACCGACTGAAACCAACTCGACGGATAGGCCCAGCCGAGGATCGTTGTACTGGTTAACCGATCCGCGAATAGAGTCAAACTCGAACCAGCCTGTTCGAAGGTCATCCAAAATACAATTGAAAATACAAAAAGAATGAAAATGACCAGGACGTTCTTGAGCTCATCGCCGGCGAGCAGCCTCACCGTTCCCGCTAAGTAGCCCGCAAAAAAGAAGACTACGCATGGGAACAATGCCGAGACAAATCCGGCTTCGCCAAAACGAAATCCAAGCGCGGCGCCGACGATTCCCCCGAGGACGGCAAGAGCCAATGTGACATAATCGACATTCTCCGATCTTGCTGCCGACGTCTGCTTCTCAGGTTTGACTCCGACACTTCTGAGACGGTTGCGACCAATCACATACTGAATCAAACCGAGCGTCATACCAACTCCGGCCGCGCCAAATCCCCAATGCCAGCTACTATTCGGATCGAGACCGAGAGACACGATGAAATTCTTGAACAATGCGTGTTGCGCGAGAAACCCAACAACAATCGGAGATAGGAAGGCGCCGAGATTGATGCCCATGTAAAAGATTGAAAACCCCGCGTCGCGACGTTCATCCTTGTCTTTGTATAGTTGGCCCACCATTGCGCTGATATTAGGCTTAAGCAAACCGGTGCCCATGGCAATCAAGACCAGGCCCGCATAGAAAGTTACAACTGTGTCAATCGCCATTGAGTAGTGGCCACAGGCGATAATGACGCCGCCTATCAACACCGCGCGCCGAGCTCCCAAAACTCTGTCAGCCAGCCACCCACCAATGAGGGGCAAATACCAAACTGATGAAACGTAGGTCGCGTAGATCACACTGGCATACTTTTCATCAAAGCCTAATCCGCCTTCGGCGAGCGTCTTGGTCATATAAAGCGTCAGGATCGCCCGCATGCCGTAGTAACTGAACCGCTCCCACATCTCAGTAAAGAAAAGCGTGGACAGGCCGCGGGGATGTCCAAAGAATCCACGATCATCCGCCGGAGAGATCGCATTGGCCGCAGGGCCATCAATTGGTGTGCTCATTACGGACGTTCCTTATTCAAAAGTTGCTGAGCCAAACGACAGGAGATTACCGCAACGGAATACAACAGAGACATCGCACCGCTGTGCTGAAAAGCCGATGGGAACTAGATAGGCAAAGTACGTTCGGAGCTACCTCGCAATATTCGGAGTTTCGTCCGGTGGGTCTCAAACCCCGGGCATTGCTTTCTTCAACGGTCGCAGTAGGAGTAGCAGGACAAATGCCATCACCAACGCGCAGGCGCTACAGAAAATCCAGAAGGTCGAGTGTAGCCAGTCGTCCCATAACTGGCCGATCTGAGTAAGCTTGTTGCCGATGGCCGTGGCAACGAACCAGCCTCCCATCATAAGGCCGCGCATTCTGATGGGCGCTACCTTCGAGACCAGCGACAGCCCCATGGGCGAGAGCATCAGCTCACCAGCCGTCAGTACGCCATAAGCGCCCAGCAGCCAAAGGGGCGACATCTTGAAGGCGTAGGGATCGCCGCCTGGAGTAACTGACGCCTCCCCGATCTTCGCCGCGATAAAAAAGACAAAGAACGCCAGCGCCGTCATCACCATGCCGAAGACCATCTTCGTCGGCGTCGAAGGCTCAAGCCCCTTCTTGTCGAGCCACCTCCAGAAGGCAATGAGTGGAAACGTGAGGAGAATGACCCATCCGGGGTTGATCGCATTCGAAATAATGCCTGAGACTTTCCAGTCAGTGTTGTCGTTACCCCAGTAGGTTATCGTCGTGCCGTTCTGGTGAAAGACCATCCAAAAGACGATGACAATTAGGAAGATGACGATGAGCGCACCGACCCTCTTCCAGTCCGGTACCGCATCAATCGCCTGCTGCCGACTGGCGTTAGCCGGTGGGGCATCAACAGCGACCGCAGCCGTGTTCGCGAGGGTCTTCGGTCCTCTGCTTGCCGCGTTGTCAGCCGCCTCTATGTGCTTCTTGAATTTCCAAAGAATGAAAACCGAAATCGCCATACCGCCGGCGGCGACTGCGAAGGCCACGTGAAAGCCGAAGCGGCCCTTTACAACCTCAGCCACGACAGGTGCGAGGAAAGCGCCGACGTTTATGCCCATATAGAAGATGTTGTAGGCGCGGTCCTTGAGGTGGCTGCCTTCGGAATAGAGATTTCCCACCAGGGTTGAGACGTTCGGTTTGAAGAAGCCATTGCCTATCACTAGGCAGGCCAGAGCTGCGTAGACAATCCCGATTGTGCGGAACGAGAGCAATAGGTGTCCGGCCATGAAAAAGAATCCGCCGATCATGACAGCTTTTCGGTAGCCAATCTTCTTGTCCGCGATCCATCCCCCGACGAGCGGCGAGGCATAAACGAACATGAGATAGTTGGAAACAAGCGCCTGCGTGTTGTCCACCGACCAGGCAAAGCCCTGACCAGTTGTGTCTCGCATGTAGAGCGCGAACATCGCAAGCATGGTGTAGAAGCTGAAACGCTCCCACATCTCAGTCGCGAACAGTACATACAAGCCCTTCGGGTGCTTGTTCAGCGCATGGGTCTCAGTGGTACTGTCGATGGTGATGGCCGCCATTTGCTCAGCTCCTTTTAGGTTGAACTGCCGACAACTGAGGAGAGTTTGGGAATACGGCAGGCATTCAGCCAAAGATTACTGCTCCTGTCAAGGAGGTTTTCAGGCAACAAAACACGATCCACGAAATCACAGGTTGACATCTCATCTACTCTACTGGACAGTGTGTCCATTATGCAGGATAGAGCGACTAGCTCCGTCACTCCGGACATCAACTCTCGCATCGCGGGCCGGGTACGAGCGCTGCGAACGGATCTCGGCATGACCCTCGATGCGCTCGCAGCGAAATGTGATGTCAGTCGCTCGATGATATCGTTGGTCGAGCGTGGGGAGAGTAGCCCGACTGCGGTCGTGTTGGAGAAAATCGCCACGGGACTTGGGGTGGCGCTGGCAACGTTATTTGACGATTTGAATGCCTCTGACAACCCGGTGTCCCGGCGGGATGATCGGGTGCCGTGGCGCGATCCCCAGTCCGGCTACGTACGGCGCAATATTTCTCCGGCCAACTTCACTTCGCCCATTCAGATCGTCGAGGTCGTTTTGCCGGCCGGCGCGAGAGTGGCTTACGAAACCGGCGCGCGCGACGTGAGTATTCATCAGCAGATCTGGGTGCAGGCAGGGAGTATCGAAGTGACGATCGGCAGCGTGATGTATCGCCTCTCAGAAGGCGACTGCCTCGCCATGCAGCTCAACAAGCCAACGGCGTTTCGTAACCGAACGCGCAAGTCTGCGCGATATATCGTGATCGTCGCGACTGAGCGTTCGCGTGCATCCAGGAGATGAAGTGCAGCGCGACATTCAGATTCGATGCCTTGAGACAATAGGTGATCGCGAGATCCAGGGATTGAGCGACGTGCTGATCGATTGCGTTGAAGGCGGTTCGTCCGTCGGCTTCATGCTCCCAATTTCCCGCGCCAAAGCGGAGGCGTTCTGGCACAGCACGTCCGCGAGTGTGGCGCGTCGCGAGCGAGTGGTGCTGGCCGCTGAAGACGCAGCTGGAACGATCGTCGGCACGGTTCAGGTCATTTTGGATCAGCCTGAGAATCAGCCGCATCGCGGGGACATCGCGAAGATGCTTGTACATCGACGAGTACGTAGGCAGGGTGTTGGCCGAGCGTTGCTCACTGCCGCAGAGCGTTGTGCTCTCAGCGCCGGCAAGACGCTGCTGGTGCTTGATACGGTCACGGGCAGTGATGCCGAGCGCTTGTATGCACGCGAAGGCTGGCAGCGTTGCGGGCAAATTCCGAATTAC
>JAMQPH010000825.1 GCA_023717605.1 Pyrinomonadaceae bacterium | reverse complement strand
TCGCCAAATTAAGGAAGAGATTGATGGCTAAGGCAAAACGCAATATAGGATTGGAAATTCTTGAAGGCATTCGCGAAATCAAGCGCGGAGAACACGGTCGCGTGATCACTGTGCCGCCTGTAAGCGCATGCTCATGCCAGGTTTGCTTGAGCAGTTCGGTCCGAGCCATGATGGGGGTTGGCGCCTTACTTTCGTCTCACGCCGAAGCGCCAGGCTATTCTTTCTCGTCGCCGAGGGTAGCGCTGTAGTGAAAGCGTTTTTGTCGGTAGTGACTCAATGATTATTGTCCGAACAAACTAGACTGCTCGTGCGTCAACTCGAGGCCCCCTTTGCTTTATCCATGCTCGCAATAAGCTCCTTAGAACCCGATCCCCATTTGGAGATAGTTCTGAGCGCGTCCGTGAAAGGCACGTCCAGGGGATGAACGCGTTTGCGGTCCAAAACGTAGACCGCGCCTGCAAAGGGTGTGGGAATCGAGGGAACAAAGACCGTATAGCGCTCATCTTCGACCTCTTCGATGATAAAAGCCGGAACCAGGGCTTCCTCAATCTCAACGAACGCAGGCTGCCAAGCAGTCTCGCGACTCGACCCGGCCAGCTGTTGGGTGAGACTTCTAATTAGCGTGTAGCCTGGGATTCGTTCAAAAAAGGTTTCCTCTACGCGGTCTCGGATGACCTTTCCTATCGCAGTGCGGACGCTTATGCCGATCAGAAGGCAGATCACGAGCACAAGCAGAAGCGACAGGAGCATCTCGGCGGGAACGGATTCTGGGAGGAGCCGGGCAATTGGCTTGACCAAGGTCAGGACCGACTTCATGGCCTTGAGCAGTAATAAGACCGCCAGGTAAAGCGGAACGACAACGAGAAGGCCGGTAATTAACGACTTTGCAGCGAACTCAAGTACCCGTTTCATAACCACCACCTACTCCTGATGTTGACTAGCCAAAAGCCCTCGTCTAGTACTCGATGCAATGCTTTAAACGACAGAACCACTGCATGCATGGCATAGTCTCTGCCCAACCTCTGCGCAGAGAAGAATTCAGATTAGGACACTACTCAAAGTTTCGTTTTCTCCCCATCATTGGTGCAATCTCTGATGATATTGCCCTGCGTTCCAAATTACCCCTGTCAAAAGTGCTAGTATCTTTCTTCGCGAACCTTGAATAAGATCTCCGAAACCGCAAAAGCCCCCAAAATTTCCTCGTAGTGTTACCGTTGTGAATCATTACGCAATGTGAATCAACGTGACTCGAAGGTCAGACAAGTATGCGAGGATGTAAGTTCGGAGATAGTGAAAGGAGAAAGTAATGGCTGTTAATAGTCCACAGGAAATGTTCGTACTACTACTAAGCGATGTACGACGCAAGACAGAGCGGTCGGTTGACTTCTATCAGGAGGCAAGCAAAATCGCTGAAGAACCCGAAATCAAAGAAGCGATTGAAGCAAGAGCGTTCGTAGCACAAAAGTCTCTTGACAAGATTGATCAGGCGTTCAAGCTGATTAATCAGAAGCCTGTTACGCTTAGCGGTCGCACCGAAGAAGTCTTTGTCGAGGACTTTCGGCGTGAAGTTGCCGAAATCAAGACGCCACTTGTAAGACGAATCTTCGTTCTGTCGAAGCTCTTGCATTTGACTCATTGGCGAATCGGAGAATATATGGCTCTTGTCGCAGCGGCAGATGCAACGGGAAACTTTGGCGTAGGCGTGCTGTTGGAGAGCTGCCTCGGGGATTATCTCGCATTTGTTGAGAGAAATCGTCGGATTATCAGGAAGCTGGTAGAGCTCAAAGCCACCACCCGGGCAACCGCATAAAACAAGCAGGGCAATCGTTTAGGCTGCGAGTGCTAATCCTCTGCACGACCTGAACAACGAATCCCCAACGCCATCAGGCCACAAAACGACGGCCGACAAGCGTTGGGGATTCGTGTCTCTATCTCGCCTCATTTTCCGAAGGATTTCAAAAAAAAATAATAAGTTCGACGACGCCTGTCAGTAATAATCCTCGTACTTTTGCGAGTATCGCATCGCGGCAAAAGGAATAGATTAGGCGCGGTAGCCGCAAAACCGTGTCCAGCGAAAGGTGTCTGCCTGGATGACCAAGAAATGAAGCAAATCAGGATTAAATGAGTCATCGACACGGTTCGCAGGTGACTGAATCTTAATGAAAGTGAGCAGGTGCACCATGTCAAATAAAGAAAAAGAGAGATTTGATGACAAACTTGGCCCGACAGAGAGACCCCGTGAAGTCGTTCGGGAAGATCCCCTGGCCGATACAAGCCAGTTGATCTCTCAGGAGGTTCCACCCGGGGTGGATCGCCGTAATTTCTTGATGCGAAGCGCTGTGGGTGGTGCTGCCGCCGTGATGATGGGTAGCTCTGTCTCCGCCCAGCAGAGAACAGCTATGGCCATCGCCACGCTGCCGGTGCTGCCGCAGGCAGCATCGACGCCGCCTCTTTCCAAAGATCTGAACGTCGTCAAAAAGGGCGCAGGGCCCGTGCTGACGACGGCCGACGAGTTCTACAAAGTGGGCCCGGGCCCATCGAGCTCGCACACGATCGGCCCGATGCGCATCACCTACGATTTTTATCAAAGGGCAACGAAACTGCCCGCGGACAAACTCGCCAAGGCGACGAAGCTTCAGGTCAACTTGTTCGGCAGCCTCAGCGCCACCGGCAAGGGACACGGCACGGAGCGGGCCGCCCTGGCGGGACTGGTAGGAAAAGAGCCGGCCACCGTAGACCCGAAATTCCTGGATAGCCTGCGAGACAAGCCCGACCAGACGTTCGAGGTAAAGCTCGGCGACAAGTCGATCACGGTGAGCCTCAAGGACGTCATCTACGACGCTACGAAGGGCGACTTCAAGCACCCCAACACGATGACCTGCAAGCTGCTGGCCGGCACCGAAGTGCTGCTCGAGCAGGAGTACTACTCAGTGGGCGGCGGCTTCATCGAGTGGAAGGGTTACACACCGCCGAAGAAGAACGCGCCGAAGTATCCGTACCGAACGATGAACGAGGTGCGGGCCTACGCCGACAATGACAAGATCTCGATCGCCAAAGTAATTCTGGCCAACGAGATGTCGGTCGCAGGCAGGACGGAAGAAGAGGTCTATGCCTTCATCGACAAGATCATCAACGCAATGGTCGCGACGGTAAAGTCAGGGCTTTCGATGCCGGAGGATGACGTGCTGCCCGGCCCGATCAAACTGCACAGCAAGGCCGCGACCGTTTTCAAACGCGCCCAGGACGACAAGTATGCGGCGGACAAAGGCATCGGCTCGCTGGCGGCATTTGCAATTGCGGCCTCCGAAGAGAATGGACGCGGCCACCTCGTGATCACGGCGCCAACGGGTGGCTCCGCAGGGGTCATGCCGTCGCTGGTCTATGCGCTCCTTGAGGTGCGGAAGATCGATCGGCAGAAGGTCCGTGACGGGATGCTCGCTGCTTTGGCGGTCGGCTACCTCTGTAAGCAC
>JAMQPH010000822.1 GCA_023717605.1 Pyrinomonadaceae bacterium | reverse complement strand
GGCACGTAGTTTCCTGTCTCACTGATTCGAAGTCAGGGTCGGCTACTTTGCATCGCGCGAGAGATCGAGGCCTGTCGTCCTGGGATTAACTATGCTGGTGCGCCTGATACTAGCAACTCGCCGGTGATGCAATGATTGCGCAAAAGGAACACATAAAATGAATCGATCTGGCAGTTATATCCTCGCATGTATGTTCTTAGCCTCGACGATAGGCATTGCTCAAGCCGCCGAGAAATCCGGGGCTGCGAAAATTCAGCCGGGAACATTCCAGGTAACGATCAGTAAAGGCCTGGTCTCCCTTGAAGCGAACGAGGCCCCGCTGGCCAAGGTTTTCGAAGAGATCGGCAAGCGGGCGGGCATAGCGGTCGCGGGCAATATCGGACCGGCGGAGACCGTTACGATGCGCCTGGACAAAGTGCCGCTGGAAGAGGGGATCAGGCGGTTGTCCAACAACGTGACGATTCTTTACGGCGAAAAGCCAAATGACAAAGGCCACCGCATCACGAAAATCGTCGTGTTGTCGGAAGACAAGCGAAAAGCTATGCGGCCACAGGAAGTGAAGGCGGTGAAACCGAGTAAAGCGAGTGAGCCGGAGCCGCGTCCTGAGCCTTTTAGGTTCGAGTTCGACCCGACGAAGTCTACGAAGAAGTAGATAAACATGGGGAGCCGAGCGGGAAGCCATATTCGTGATACGTTATCGTGCAGGATCGACTCGCTTCAACCTCTTTACTGCCCACGGGGTGGAGGAAAAGCTGAGCTTGGCGCCCCCCTTCGACTTCGCTCAGGACATGCTTTGCGCCTTTGCGTGAGTTATCATCGGTGTTCCTGGTCTTTGTGACAGCTTTTTTGAGCAATATGTGTAGGGGGTTGTATTACGGTGCCCCCTGCGATATCACCTGGTGCGAACGGCGATCGGTAGGATTATGAATTTCAGTACTCCAGGAAAGCGCATCGCCCCCCGATTCCTCGCCACGCTCGTGCTCGCTGGTTACCCCAAGAACATCTGGCGGGCCGCTTACCTTACCATCCGTGTCACGGTTTTATTGTGCCTGCCGCCAATCCTGGAAAAATTTCACGCTCTGCCAGCGCTGCTCGATCGTCTTGCGCCGGTTCGACTCAAGGAAAACACTCGCGACCCAGCGGCCATGGCGCATGCGGTAAAGCTAATTACGTGCATCTGTCATAGTTGGCCGTTTCGTTCAGCGCTCTTTCCCAAGGCGTGTCTCAGGCAATCGCTGGTTCTCTACCATACGCTAACGTACATGGGATACCCGGTTGAGTTTCATCTGGGTGTGCGCAAAGACGCCGATAAACTCAACGCTCACAGTTGGGTAACGTTCGAAGAAAGAACCGTCGCTGATAGAACGGATATCGGCGGCCTGAAAATTGTTTACTCTTATCCTAACCCGGTGAATTCAGATCAATTTGTAAACGGAGGTCATCATGGAACAGAAAAAATCGCAGCGGCCGGAACATAAGGAGACGCAAATCTCCGAGCAGCCCGGTGGCAACAAGCAGTGGCAAGAGCCGAAGCTGGTATTCGTGAAACCCAAGCTGGTGAAGCATGGCGAGCTGAAAGAGGTGACGGCTGGTTTTTTCGAGGAGTTCACACCGTAACCGGCGCTCACTCATCTAAGACCGCAGTAAATGACATTGTACAGGTCTCATGGTCTTACGCTCAAACTAAGAGCGCTGGATTGCGAGACAACAGAGGCTTCTATTGGTCACCTTCTCCAGGATCTGTCCTGGGTGCGAGAGGAGGCTGAAGACGCTGAGCCATCTCTATGCCTCAAAGTCAGTCATTTTGGGCGCAAGATAGAAGTTCCAGCGTCAGCTCGTGAATTATTTCATGCCGACGGTTTTCGCGGATTTGAAGCGGGCGACGATTTCTATCTAAG
>JAMQPH010000804.1 GCA_023717605.1 Pyrinomonadaceae bacterium | reverse complement strand
ATTATCAAACTTGGGCGCGCGACGATCCGAAACTACTTCCTTGCCACCCTTTTGATGGGCGCATTTCTCCTGATGCGCTTCGAGGGCATCAACTTTCTTCTGATCCTCATAATAGCTGGACTGCTCAATTTGCTATGGGCGGAAGGTTGGCACAGGATACGACGCACTCAGGCTACGCTTCCAACGACGATTGTCGGCTTCTTGTTGCTGCTACTGTTCGCAGATTCGCGCTGGTTTCAAATGGCGTGGTTGTTTTTCAAGACCGGCCTGTTCAGTTTTGGCGGCGCGTATGCCTCAATCGTGTTTTTGGAACGTGGAGCAGTTGCGCAACACCACTGGTTAACGAGCAGCCAACTGCTTGATGGGGTCGCTTTGAGTGTCGCGACGCCGGGTCCATTCATGCTGTTCACAACCTTCACAGGCTTTCTTGCCGGCGGACTCACCGGGGCAATCATCGCGACCTTCTTTGTCTTTCTTCCATCCTTTGTATTCGTCCTGGGCGGCGCCAGGTACATCGAAATGGTGCGCAACAACCGTCCGCTTCAGGCATTCCTGACGGGTGCGAGCGCCGCGGTTGTTGGCTTGATCATAGTCGTGTCGCTCGAGCTCATTCCTGCAGCGATAGTCGATTTCCCAACGATCGCCGTTGGCCTGGTTGCTTTTCTGGTCATCGTCGTCCTGAAAGTTGATGTCGCGAAGGTGGCATTGGGAGCTATGACAAGTGGCGTCCTGTACGCGGTTGCGAAAGGGCTATAGCCGGGCAAATGAAACTACTGGTCCTGACAAGGCGATCTGCGATTTGGCGAGCGAGTGTCGTTGACTACGTCTCTCTTGAACGGAAGTTAGAAAGGAAGTGCGAATGAACAGTGAAAAGGATAGTCGTCGTGTTCTCCTAATCAGCAATTCCACTCTCTATGGTAGCGGTTATCTCGATCATGCTGCAGCAGAGATCCGTGACTTCCTGGACAATGTCGCAGAGGTTCTATTCATTCCGTACGCTCTTTACGACCGCGGTGCTTACGCCTCAATGGCGGGAGAACGTTTCCGCAAGATGGGCTACGGGTTGGAGTCAATCCACGTTGCTGGTAATGCAAAACAGGCGGTCAGCAATGCAGCGGCAATCTTCATTGGTGGCGGCAACACTTTTCGTCTGTTGAAGGCGCTGTACGACTACGATGTGCTGGAAGCGATTCGGCGCAGAGTAGCCGAAGGCATGCCTTACATCGGATCGAGTGCCGGTTCAAATGTTGCCGGTCCAACCATCAAGACCACCAAGGACATGCCTATCGTTCAGCCGCCGTCATTCGATGCACTGGGGCTGGTTCCTTTTCAGATTAGCCCGCATTTTCTCGACCCCGATCCGAATTCAACTCACATGGGAGAAACCCAGGAAGAGCGGATTCTTCAATTCCTGGAAGAGAACAACGCGCCGGTGGCAGGTCTCAGGGAAGGCGCGATGGTGCGTGTCGAGAATGGATGCACCGTTCTGAAGGGATCCTCTGGAGCACGAGTCTTTCGCAAAGGGCATGAACCAGTTGAAGTGATGCCGGGAGCGCAGCTCGACCACCTGTTTGCCTCTGCAAAGGAGATGGAGGCTGATCGATGAACCAGAGTGGGACTCTTTTACTGAATCGTCACGATGTGGCCGCACTCTTAGGGATTGAAGAATGTATGACTGCAGTTGAAGGAGCGTTCAAACTACATGCTGAAGGCAAGACCCTGCCGCCAGGGATTATGGGAATGCATGCGCGCGATGGTGGCTTCCATATCAAGGCGGGACTGTTAGAACTCTCACGCTCCTACTTCGCTGCAAAGGTAAACGCAAATTTCCCCCAAAACTCGAAGCGGTTCGGCCTGCCGCTAATACAAGGCGTGATCGTCTTATGCGATGGCGAAAACGGTCGTCCACTAGCTGTGATGGATTCGATGGAGATTACGATCATCCGGACCGGGGCGGCGACTGGCGTGGCGGCAAAGTACCTCGCTCGAGCTGATTCAACCACCGTCACGATTTGTGGTTGTGGCAATCAAGGCAGGATATCTCTCAGAGCTATTGCTAAGGTGCGCGATCTAAAAAAGGCTTATGCCTTTGACACTGATCAGAAGCAAGCCGAGCAGTTCAGAAGGGAAGTGTCAGAAGAACTCCAGATAGAGATCCATCCTGTCACTAAGCTTGGCGATGTGATCAGGCAGAGCGATATCTGCGTTACGTGCACACCATCGAGAGAATACTTCTTGAAGAGAGATTATGTTGCCTGCGGAACATTCATCGCAGCAGTGGGGGCCGACAGCGAGGACAAGCAGGAACTGGATCCAACTCTACTGTCGGCGAGCAAGGTCGTCGTGGATCTGTTGGAACAGTGCGCGACTATTGGAGAACTGCATCATGCCCTCGACAACGGGCTACTGAGTAAGGCGCAAGTCCACGCAGAACTTGGTGAGGTTATAGCTGGACGCAAATCAGGGCGGACCTCAGCTGACGAGATTATCGTCTTCGACTCTACTGGCACAGCCCTCCAAGACGTGGCTTCCGCTGTAATCGTTTATGAGCGGGCGGTCGCTGCGAACAGGGGGGTGAAGATCGATTTCGCGACTTAAGTGTGGGGCTACGCCCTCCCGACCAAAGCGGAAAAATACGACCATGGGCTCAAGGGGGAATAGCACTTATTGAAAGGACAAGCATCGGCGAAGGGTGTCTGCTGGCTAGTGCTCCTAACGCGTACCCTCCTTGAAATTGAATCTCCCAGTCGGCTTCCTATCTAAGACGGTGCGCTCGGTGCAGAGGAACTCCAAGTGGCCGTTCTTGTTCACATGTACGGTAGCCGAGCTGCGGTGATGGCAATCCTTGTTGTCCTGGCCCTGCTTCATCATTGAGATAACTCGCAAGCGAGGGCCGTCTGCGCCGTTCTCCACTCTGGACAGCCGCCAGTAGCCGTCACCATCGAGCAGATATTGTCCAGTGGTATGGATCGTGTAAAGGTGGCCCGTTCCGCATTCCGTCACCACGGACAGGTTTTCAGAGTACGCCAGGGGCGTGTCCGGATATTTGCTGTGACCTTCATGTTTCCACTCCCCGATAAACTGAATGTTGAGCTTTTTGTCTTTCATTTCCTCGGGATGGCCCGCGTCGTTGCCGACGATCCGGTAGAAACGGGTGTACCTGGGTTCCTGGTTTTGCTTCAGGCCGTCGATTGTGGTCCCTATGCGAAAGCCGTCGCCAGGCGCGGTGACCACTAACAAGTATCCACCATCCTCCAGCTTGGCCAATCCGAGACCGCCACCCGCTCCCTGCAGACCCTTGTGACGTGGGTCGTTCTTTGGGATGAAGTATCGGGTGTTCTGGTTATCGATCGAGGAGTTGACCCCGAACGAACGAAGCTCGTCACCTTCGGCCACGTACAGGCCATCACCGAGCACGGCTACCCCGCTGGGATGATGACCGTTGGATTGGTGCAGCGAAAACAAAGTCTTGTTGCCGTTCTTGTCCGCTTGAATGAAGAAAATGGAGCCCCTCTTTTCATGGCTGTGGCTGCCGGCATACTGGTATTTCGGATGATTGGTCCGCACCAAGCCCTGTATGTGTTTGCTGGCAATTCCGGTATCGAAGGGCTTGAAGGCGTCCTCCGGTTGCATGTTGTCGGGTGGGTACTTGCTGTTACCGCTGAAAGTCCAGGAGCCTCCCCTGAACGCGACCCAGGACCGGTGTCCTTTTTCAAAGGCTAGCTTGAACTGTGCGGGCACATCGTTCGCACACCGATTGCAGTCCACATCACCGAACTTACAAGTGGTATCGCCGCGCATCACGGTCATCGGGACCGCTACTGCGATATCGACGAGTGTATTTTTTGGTCGCCACTTCTTGACTCGTTCGAGGAAGTCATCCGCTCTCGATGGTCGAAACCTTAGGTCGTTAATGCTCGCGTGTAGTGGACCCGCTTGCTTGCCTGAATTTCGCCACACGCCAAGGAAATTCCATTCGCCTTCGCTGTTTTGAAACATTTCGAAGTCGAGCATTTCCTGAGTTGCATCGAGCCTCTTCTTCGTCGCAGCAAACTGCTTCCAATCCGTCATCAAGTAAAGCGCACCGTTGCCACTGCCCACGCGCCAGATACCAGCAAACAAGCGCTTCCCATTGTTTACGTAAGTTTCGACTTCAGAGAGATACTGATTCTGTCCCAGTTCCTTCCAGCGTGCGACAAGCTGTTCCCAGGTGAGGCCTACGAAGAAAGCGCCGCTACCCCCAACGCTCCCTCGTTTGGGACCTTGCTTTTGACGCCAGACGCCAAGAAATCTCCAACCGCTTTCGGTATGGAATATCTCAACATCGAGAAGTTCCTGCTTCTCTTTGAGTTCATTCCATTTTTTTTCAAAGTCGTCCCACCCCATAAGGAAAAGCGCGCCATTGCCCGAACCTACGCGCCACATTCCCGCAAAACGCAACTGCCCGTTGTGACGGTAGACTTCAACATCTGCGAGGTATTGATTCGAGCCCAACTCCTTCCAGTGTTGGACCAGATTATCCCAGCTCTGGTCAATGTAGAGACCACCGCCGAGGTTGTTGCCCTCCTTCTGTGACCAGACCGCCGCAAAAACGGGCTCAGACCCGTCAGCGCGGACCGCGATAGTTAGGAGCCCAGCGATAATTATGATGATTACGATTGATAGTCTCATCTTGAATACCTCTCATTTCTTTCCGTTGCAGTGGACGAGGCCCGGACCCGTGGGGCGGAGCCACCAACGCACATCCGGCTGCACAGCCGCTTCTACCGAACGCGATTAAGCGGCTTCGGGTTAAGTCGCAAGTTCGCTCTCGTAGTTTCTCCAGCCCGAACTATCAGACTGGCAATGATGTCGAGAAACTCGCTCTTCCTGGCGATCACTCGATACGGTCCCGGCGCCAGGTCGTTGAAAGCGTAAGATCCATCCCGATCGGACATGACGGTTCGGCGGCCCGCGACCAAAACGAAGGCGCCGGAAACCGGTCTGCCTGTCTTCGCGTCGACGATTCGTCCGCTCAGTTGTCCTTTTCTTATCTCAGCGCCTGCGGTCGGAAGTGGCGCCCGTCTTGCCTCGATTCTCTTGTCAACGGAGTTATCCGCAACCAGAACGAAGTTTTCTTGCGTGGAATTGCCTGGGAGAACCCTTACATTTCTTTCCTGCTCCGCAAACCCTGCCCGGCTTACGGTGATCTGAAAGCTGCCGGCTGGCGCATCAAGCACGCTGTAGTTTCCTTCATCGTCACTCTTCGCGCGTCGCCGTCCCAGAATAGAAATCGTAGCCCCTGAAACAGGCTTTCCACTTCTAGAGTCGCTGACTCTGCCTCGCAAACGGCCGACTCTGGCTTCAACAAGAAACGGTTGCTTTGCGCTGGTGACTTTGTCTCCTCGCGGCTGATCCTGGCGGTTGAGTCGCTGATCGGTTTTGCCGGGATCGCCAGCGCTGCGGTTTTGATTGCTCCGCCGCCCAGCAAGCGCTCTTTCAATGAATGTAGAATCTGTCTTCCTTAGTTGAAAATCGCGTGGCTGCATTTCGCCCGCTGATACATTTACCGCCTGCGCAGTGGGAACGTATCCGGCTTTGGAGACCAGCACTCTGTATGTTCCCGGCCGGAGGTCTCGCAGGAGATAGTTTCCCCGCGTCCCGGCGAGCACTGACACGGCGCTCGTCTGTTGCACGACAGTGACCTTCGCTCCGGCTAGAGGCCGCTTCTGAGGATCAAACACCACTCCGCGCAAGACATTGCCTTTTCCCCGAACAATCAGCGTCTGTCGGTTTCGAACATTCGCAATTTTATCGACCGGGGCAAACTGGATCTTTGATTCGCTGCTTTTCTGCGCAGCAACCTGGACCATCTCGGTTTTCGGTTTCGAGCCGCTCCTTTGAACCATGATTTTGTGGGCACCCGGCGGGACGTTGAGGAAAGCATACCGCCCTTGAGAATCGGTTCTCGCTGTCGCACGGCCCACACGCACCAACGCGCGTGCCGCCGGACGGCCCTGCGCATCTTTAACCACGCCCTTCAGCACGCCCACATTGCCATCTCCCTTTCGTGCAGGGGCGAGCCGGACCGTCGACGGTAGGATTCTGAGAGCCGGCTTAGATGCACCTGCCGTTTGTTTCTTCAACTCGAAATCAGCGATTGACTTACGCCCGCGCGCAACATCAATCTGGCCCGTCGCCATCTGTTTGCCGCTTTTCGTGACTACGAGTTTCGCCAATCTTCCGGCGGGAACTCCCTCCAGGGCATATGAACCATTGCTGTCAGTCTCGGCCTTTGCGCCTGACTCAGGCTCGGTGACAGTGACGCCCGCGACCGGCTCACCCATCTCGGTGATCACTCCGCTGATCTCCTCCGTCGACTCCTCTGTCGCTGAAGGCGCTTCCTCCGTCGACGCAGGCGCTTCTTCGGTGGAGTCAGACCCAGAGGTCTCGGTCTGGTCGGAATCCCCGGTTGCGCCACGGAATGCTGCGCGCATCTCCTGGATCTTCTGCATGATGCTTAGCGTTGCGCCGGCGTAACCGTCGATGCGGGCAAGCAAGCTCTTTTTTTCACCACTCGGCTGCTCAACTTGCTCTTCTTGCTCGCCAGGAATGTCAGCGGCGCCGGGCATTTCGCTCTCGGCGAGCGATGAAAGAGCGTCTTTCAAGATGTTTTTTTGCTGAGCGATTTCCTGATCGGCGGTCGTCGCATCTTTGCCTTCTTCGAGAAGAGTGGCTTTAGCCTCGAGAGCCGCGTTGAGACTTTCGAGGGCCTTGCTCAAAGAAGCGAGGCGTTCGCCACTGACGCTCGAGCCGTCCGCAACCAGCGATTCGGCTTGAGAGATCAGTTGCTGTAGTTCTTCATCAGCCTCTGCGGCATTGACGCCTGCTGAATCGTCAGGTTGAGTCGTTTCGCCAACAGCATTTTGAGGTGACTCATCCACGACGGCCGGTTCCGACGCGGGCGAGACAATCGCCTGGTGAATCGATTCTGCTAACTGTTCGATCGCGCTCGACAGACCCTGGTCCTTCTCGACGCTGTCTCCTGCGGTCCGAACACTCTTAGTGCTGAGGGTTTCGACTGAAACGATGTCTGCGTAGAGCTGAATCGAAGCCTTCATCTCTCCGCTCGAGTCTCCCTCGCCGGGCGGTAACAACCCGCCGCGAATCACGAACTGGACTCCTTGTTGTTTGCCGAGCGCGCCGAGCTGCTCCACAGTCATGGCCTGGATCGAGGAAGCGTCCTTAGCCGTGTTGGAATGCCGCGCCAGCACATCCTTGTAAGCAGCATTCAGCTTCTGCACGAGTTTGCGGGCGATCTCTTGCGCGACTGCTGAACGCTCCCCAGCTCCGCTCTCATCCTGAAACTCTAAGACACTGACAGTGATCGTCTGGCCCTGAGCGAAGGTGGTGGTGTTAAAGACCGACGGCAAACAGAAGCTGCCAACGATAACGAGTTTGACGACTGCGTTGTAAGTCACGCGGACGAAGTCTGTGTGTTTCGCGCACGGTGCTGCCAACGTATTAAGTCTGTCCTTCATGATGGAATCTCCTTGTGAGGAAACAATCCCCAGTTTGAACTCCGATAAGCTTTAGCTTTGCCCTAAAAGCCGGACATTGCGGTAGCTCAGCTTTGCCGCCGGATGTGAGGCGGCAAAGCCGAACCTCACATTGCCGGCCCCCGCTGGTTGACTAGCGGCCTCTGACGTATTGTGAGTCTTGAGCTAGTGGAAAGAAGTCAGCCGGCCTTCCCAGATAGCGTTGCCGACACGCTGGATGAAGTAGGCGTAGTTGTCGTTGTTGCGCGCCGCCATCTCGCGGTGCAGCGTCTCGTTGCCCCAACAGCCACCAGAATTCGCGAGATGAAGAGCATCGGGAATGCCGTAGAGCTTTTCAGTTTTGGTTTTGCAAATTGCTCCGTCTTTGTCCGAATGGGTGTGGGTATCCGAAACGTAGAGTCCGTTCGCGGAGAGCCAGTGAAAGAGCTCGTGAATGACAGTTTTTGCCCGGCTGCGGATTGGTTGGTCTTTGTCCTCGAAGAAAACCGGGCAGAAGTTGACGGTGCCAAGGGCGATGTGATTCGCGGAATACTTGAAGTTGCCGGCCTTGTCTTTTATGTAACACGGATGCGGACCATCATTTTCTTTCTCTCTACACTTCACCTTGAAGCTGTATTTTTTTCCCAGGAACCGGTCATTCCAAACTTTGTTAACGGCTTCATGAATGAACTGAAAGCGAAAGCGCGAGTCTTTGAATGAGCCAAACCAGGCGTGCGGTGACCAGTTGTTGCCTTTGTCGCTGGCAACGTAGTCCGATCTCCATAACTCGGCTTTGTCATTGTGGGTGGCGATGTAGTTGACGAGCTGAACGGCGCGCCAGGTGGAGAAGTGCGCGTATGCCCAGGCTTCCTGCACCTTCTTTTTATCTTCAGAGTTGCATCCGATAAATTCGGGATAGTTAATCGGCGGCATGTCGACGGGAAAATCGAGTCCCGACGCGGGGTCTTTATGCGTCGGCTTGCCATTGAAAACCAAACCGATGGGCTTTCCTTTCGGCTCGGCGGGAGGTGGTATGGGTTTGCCGGGTTTCTCGGCGATCGCCAGGCCAACAAGGCGTAGAGTCCCGCCATTAAACTCTTTCCATTTTGTCGTGAAGTCATCCCAGCTCTCTGCGCGATACAGCGCGTACCCGTCTTGTCCTGCATGCCACACGCCGATGTAGTGCAAGGCTGCGCCGACGCGCACAAGCTCAACCTCTACCAGTCGCTGTTTCTGCGCCGCCAGCTCTTTCCACTTGGCGGTAAAGTCGGCGTAGGTTTTGGCATAGAAGAGATGCCCCTCTTGCCCCGCGCGCCAGACGCCGGTGTAGTGGATTTGGTTGCCGACTGGGATCGCTTCGACGTCAATGAGGTGGAGCTTCTTGGCCGCCATCTCTTTCCACTTGGCGACAAAAGCATCCCAGCTATTCAACTGATAAAGCGCGTGTGCATCTTTGCCTTCACGCCAAACACCGACATAGGCTGTTTCGTCACCCGCTTTGAATATCTCTAGATCGATAAGGCGCAGATTGTCTTTCGCGAACTTTTGCCAGGCGGCGACAAAGCTGTCCCAACTGGCGATTTGATAGAGCGCGTAGCCATCCGTGCCATTTCGCCAGACGCCTGTGTACTGTGTGACATTCCCGGTGCGGACCACTTCTATGTCAACGAGGCGTTGATTCTGCGCTGCCAGTTCTTTCCACTTGTCGCCAAACGCATCCCAACTATTCAGCCGGTAGAGCGCGCCTGCATCGTTGCCGCTGCGCCAAACACCTAAAGTGATCTGCGGTTGCGCGTTTGCCTTGAGAGTAAATGAGAAAAAGCAAACGACGAAAAAGCAAACGACGAAAAAGAAAGCCAACCGCTCGAGGAACTTCATGAGGAACCGATTGAGGAACTTTGTGAAGAACATGTCATCTCCTTATTTGTGTGCTGGGGTAGAACTCGATGTACAACCCCGGGCTGTTGTCGTTGTCATGCCTGACCTGGAGGAGTCCAACGTATGGCTTTGCCAGTCGGAGGCAAAACCGACTTCAGTTGTTGAAGGGAGTTATTTGAAACGCTGCCCGGACCATAGGCTGTCCGTGTGACTGCCCTAAAGGTCCTTGCAAAAAGTCTTGTCATTGCCCCATGAAGCACAGAAGGTGAACTTCTTGGTTTTGATGTAAATCACACCCTTCTGAGGATCCTTGGATTTTCCAATTAGATTAAGGGCGTTATTGGCTGCCGCTTGCACCTCTTGCTCGCTAACCGAAACCTTGCAGCCACTGAGCTGTTTTCTGAGTTCGCTGGCCACTTGCTCCTTGGTGGCGTTCTTAGTTTCCAACTGAACCGCAACCCGACACTTTTTGACAGTGTCCTTCCTGGCCATCGCGCCGGATGCACCCATGCCCACCAATAACGCAACGCCCAATACCAAACTGACGATTCCTATTCGCATGTGCCTTTTCATCATCATGACCTGGCTCCTTCTCCGGATTTTCGATTTGCTAACACGAGTAACAATCTGGGTTGGCGATAGACCGCGTCTAACTGCCAGCTTGTCCTCACATTGATTAACGCGACAAATCGGAGTAGAAAATACAACCGGGCGAGAGAGAATTCCTGGGCAACAGGAACTTCGCTCAAACGTAAGCCAGTTCGTACCTCACGGCCAGAAGTCCATGGAAGAGCCATCCCCACATCAGAAGATCGATGAGACCCAGCAAGAGATCACGGCGCGGCTGATTGCCTGGAACAGTGGAGACACTGCGGCCCTCGATGACGTGATTCATGCCGTCTACAAGGAACTGCGCCGCATGGCCGACCGGTACCTGCGGATGGAGCATCCCGGTCACTCTTTGCAACCCACCGCGCTGGTGCACGAAGCTTATTTACGGTTGATCGATCAAACACAGGTGAACTGGCAAAACCGCGCTCACTTCTTCGGAGTCGCCGCACAGATGATGCGCCGGATTCTGGTTGACCACGCCAGAACGAAACAACGCGACAAGCGCGGTGGACCTGCCAGAACGCTCTCGCTGGATGAGGTGCTTGACGTAGGAAAAGGGCGCGCGGCTGATCTGGTGGCGCTTGATGAAGCGCTCGAAAGCCTGACCGGGATTGATCCGCGAAAGGGCCGGGTGGTTGAAATGCGTTTCTTTGGTGGGTTGAGCGTGGAAGAAACCGCCGCGGTGCTGGATGTGTCGCCGCAGACGGTGATGCGCGATTGGAAGCTGGCGAAAGCGTGGCTTTACCAGGAGATCAAGAGAGAAACGCGTGATGAAGCCTGAGCGTTGGCAAACAATCGAAGAGCTGTTTCACGCCGCTCTTCAGCTTGGGCCGGCCGAGCACGCGGCGTTTCTTGATGAGGCCTGTGCCGGCGATGCTGAGTTGCAGCACCAGGTCGGCGAATTGCTTGCGTCGCTCGAAGAAGCTGGAGACTTTATCGAACAAGCGCCGCTCGTCGGCGCGATTTCGGCAGTCATTCAGGATTCCGCCGAAGAAAGAGCGCAACAAGCCGCTGCTCCCTCGCTCATCGGGCGCCGGATCGGCCGCTATGAGATTCAATCTCTGCTCGGCGCGGGGGGAATGGGAGAGGTCTACCTCGCGCATGACGTGATGCTCGACCGGCGGATCGCCCTCAAGATCCTGCCGGCCCAGTTTACTGAGGACGACTCCCAGGTGCAGCGGTTCGGGCGTGAAGCCCGCGCTGCTTCCGCGCTCAATCACCCGAACATCATCACCATTCACGAGATCGGGCAGGACGCCGACCATCATTTCATCGCCACCGAATTCATCACCGGCCAAACGCTGCGCACACGCCTGGCAACCGGCAAGATCAATCCCGGCGAGGCGGTGAAGATCGCCGCGCAGATCGCCAGCGCCCTCGCGGCCGCGCACTCAGCAGGCATCATCCACCGCGACATCAAACCGGAAAACGTCATGGCGCGGCCCGATGGTCTCGTCAAGCTACTGGATTTCGGCCTGGCCAAACCGCTTCAGTCGGAAGCGCCACTGGGGAAAGCACTGCCGTCGCAGGGGATCAGCCTGCAAACTGATCCGACGATGTTGATGGGAACACTCGCTTATCTGTCCCCAGAGCAAGTGCGCGGGGAGAAAGTTGATTACCGTACGGACATCTTTAGTCTTGGAGTTGTAATTTACGAAATGCTCGCGGGGACGCGGCCTTTCGAGGGCGCCAATGCAATCGCTACTTGCAAAGCGATCTTGCACCACGAGCCTGATAACCTGGAGTCAGTAGCTGACACGGAGCTGTCGCGCATAGTAACCCGCGCGCTGATGAAAGACCGCGACCTCCGCTACCAAAGCGCAGCGCAGCTGAGCGAGGATCTAGCACAATTTGAACAGACGTGGCAGCGCGGTCCGTCGCTGCGCCGGCGCAATCGTTTTGCCGTAGCCGCCGTACTGATCTTTCTGGTTGCGGTCAGTCTCGCGCTGTGGCAAAAGCGCCGCGCCCCGCAACAAGCCGCCGCCCAGGCGATGTTCAACTCTGCCGCACAAAAACTGACCGACCTCCCCGGGCAGGAGCTTTTCCCGAGCCTGTCACCGGATGGTCAGAGCTTCATCTTTGCCAGCAGCCACCAGGGCAGTTGGGACATCTACCGCCAGGTTGTCGGGGAGCGATCGGCTTCCAACTTGACGAAGGACGCCACAAGTGGCGAATTCACACCGACCTACTCGCCCGACGGCACGACCATCGCCTTCATGTCCACCCGCAATGGGGGCGGCATTTTCCTGATGAAGAGTGACGGCAGCGAGGTCAAACAGCTTACCGATGCCGGGTTCAATCCGTCCTGGTCACCCGACGGGAGCGAATTGGCGGTGGCTGATGACATCGTCTGGGATTACGAAATGCGCAACACCTATCCCAGCGCCAGCCGGTTGTGGGCAGTCAACGTGGCAACGCGCCAGCGGCGCGTGATTAGCGAACGCGACGCGGTGCAGCCCGACTGGTCGCCGCACGGACACCGCCTGGCGTTTTGGGGTGAACAAAAGGGCGGTCACCGCGACATCTGGACAGTCGCGGCCAGCGGTGGTGAGCCAACACCAGTAACCGATGACGAATTCATTGACTGGAACCCGATCTGGTCGCCAGATGGCGAGTACCTCTACTTTCTGAGCAACCGCGGCGGTGAGATGAATCTTTGGCGCGTGTCGATTGAGGAAAGTACGGGTCGCCTGCGAGGCGCCCCCGAACCCGCGCACTTGCCGAACAATTGCCAGCAGGTAAGTTTCGCGCGCAACGGTCGCAGCCTGATTTACGGCCAAAACACCCGTAGCGAAAACCTCTGGGAAATCGACTTTGACCCGGTCAGCGGTCAGGTCAGCGGTGACGCCAGGCCTCTAACGCAGGGGCTGAAACGCTATACGCTTTTCTCGCTGGCGCCGGATGAGCAGAGCTTTGTTTATCTGGCGCGGGGCGAACCACAGCAAGACCTTTTCATCGCCGACCGCACCGGGGCGCCACGGCAGCGGCTGACCGACGACGCCGCGCAGGACATCGTCCCGCGCTGGTCGCCCGACGGCGGCTGGATTGCTTTTCTTTCAGATCGTGGCGGCAAATATGAAATCTGGAAAGTAAGGCCCGACGGCTCCGGGCTGTCGCAAATGACTCATGAACCGGGCAGAGAGGTGATTGCGCCGGTCTGGTCGCCGGACAGCCGCAAGCTGCTTTATCAAATTCGCAACGTCAACTCCTTCGTCATTGACGCGACCCGGCCCGGCACTGAGCAACGAGCACAAGTGTTGGCAGGCCAACCGCCGCCGGGCTTTCTGCCCTGGGATTGGTCGCCCGATGGCACACACCTGGTGGGCTGGCAACCGCTGCTGCAAGGGCAGCAGCGTGGGGTTGTCGTCTACTCTTTCGCTAAGGAGCGGTATGAGCGACTCACCGATTTAGGTCTATTTCCGATTTGGCTGAACGATAGCCGTCGGGTGCTGTTTAGAGAAGGGGTCAATATCTATTTACTGGACCGGCTGAACGGCAAATCGAAAAAGATTTATTCGATCAAAGGACCAGCTCAAATCGGTCACCACGCACTCTCGCGCGACAATCGGCGACTCTATTTCACCAGCGTTAGCAGCGAAGCCGACATTTGGATGCTTACTCAAAAATAACGACGCAGCGCCTTTGCGATGGAAAGGCCATTAACGTGAGCAGGATCGAAGATGAGCGAGCGTTTGGTGTCTGCGACACTATTTTCCCTCACCGTAAATATTACGGCGACCGGAGACATTGTCGGAGTGTGGAAGCTCGGAGTTCGTTACTCGCGCTATTCCGGCGAGCGAGATGAAAAGCAATAGTCCTGATCCCTTCTCACGCTACAAAATCTAAAATTCTTAGGGTCGTTCACTCTGTACAGCAAGACGTCGCACATCCTTCACAAGGACCGCCAGGAATTTCTTGCGATGAGTGACGAACACTCAGGATATCGCCATCTGGAGTAAGCGCCGGCTGCACGATGCTTTTACCTTAGTGGGGATCGTTTTAAGGTACGTCTTAGCCTTGGTAATGTTAGCTAAGGGACGTTCGCTATCCTTGTGGCGCAACTGCCTAAGCCGAGCTTCGACTGCAACGATGCATCTTTGAGAATTCAGCGTCGATTCACGGTTAAGAGGGTCATTGATTCAATCCATCCCTAGCAGGCTGCTGAAAAAGTCGATTGACGGCACCGAGCACTAAATTTGGAGTGCGCCGGCAGCGGCGGCGCTTTGGATTTCTTAGCATTCCTGCGCCGCACTGACCCAAAGCGGTGTCGCGCTCCGCTTGCCACCGCACTCCAAATTAGTTTTCAGCAACCTGCTAGGACGTCAACCCCAACTCCGCTACAATTGCCGCCTCATCTG
>JAMQPH010000401.1 GCA_023717605.1 Pyrinomonadaceae bacterium | reverse complement strand
GAGTTGGCCATCCACTGCCAGGATCAAATCGCCTTTGGGATTTTTGAGAGCGAGAAACTCCTCCAGGGAGATAGCAGGTCCCTTTTTCCCGGCAGTGCGTTTGAGCTGCGCCTTTTCCGTTGGGGTTGTCTTCTTCGCCATCCCACCTTATTCGGTTGCTTGAATTCGCAGGTTAGGAAGGGTGGTTTACCCCCGCCGACTTCCATCGCCAGACAAGCGTGGGTAAACCGCCCTTCCTAACCTGCGAGACATTCCAACTTGAAAGATGTCCGTAACAGTAACTAAGTGTGGGCGACTTTCGGTTGGACTGACGTCGAGTTGCTATTTGCTGAATCAGCCGGAACGTAATAAAGGATACGGTTACAGTTGTCACAGGTGACAACTTCCTCGCCACGGCGGACCTCCGACATCGCTTGAGGCCGGAGAGCCATGAAGCACGCCATGCAAGCTCCGTTGCGAGCCTCGGCAACAGCCACTCCATCGCGTATGCGAACGCTAATCCGTTTGTAGAGCGCGCTCATTGGCTTCGGCAGAGTATTGAAGACGCGCTCGCGTTCAGCACGGCTTGAGTCGAGTTGGGCCGCCTGCTGACGCGTCTCTTCGTCAAAGGCTTTCAGCCTTGCCTCTCTGTCTGAGTTCAGGGTGGCGACCTCCGCCGCGCGTTCGGTCAAAGCGGTTTCGGATTGGTCTAGAATTTCCATCTGCTCGAGAGTTTGAGTTTCGAGTGCTGAGATTTGTTTGCGGGCGGCGTCGGCTTCGCGTATAGCCGCAGTATATTCGTCTTGCTTCTTCGACGACATCAGGTTTCGTTCGGCCCGTTCAACTCGGGAACGCTGGTCGGCAATCTCGGTGTCCAGGCGTACGCGCGCATGTTTCGCCTCATCGCGGCGATTTTCGAGGGCCCGAATTTCAAAAGCGCGCCGATCGAACTCGTTTTCGATCTCGGCGCGCTTTTGAGGAATGGTTTCCAGTTCCGTTTGTAGTCTTCGTATGCTTGTGTCTAGTTTTTGTAAAGCGACTAATTGGTGCAATTCCGCTTTCACTCGTTATCTCCCTAAAAAGATCAGGTATGGTTTTTTATGGTTGGGAACAATCATCGGAATTGATTATCAGGCATCGAGCGCCTTCTAGGCAAGTGACGCCCCAATTGATGACGCGGATTTGCCGCCCAACAGTGCGGTAAGGCTATGCCTTACCGGATGGCACTCAATTGAATTCGAGGCTATGCCTCTCTGGAGTCCGGCGGAGGCCTAGCCTCAGTATAATCGGGTAATCCACGGTAAGTCGGAGCCTTGCCGCACAGGGACACGGCGAAGCCCTTTACGGGCCAAGCCATCCTTCTCGAGTGCAATTAGGGTTGCGAAAACGGTGCTTTGAGCGGGTTGAATCTTGACTTCGTGCTTACTCGGCGCCGACCGCCTTAGCCGCGTTGATTCGCCCACCCGTTGAAGCTTTTCCGTTTAGATGAGGAAGTTTGTCAACAGACTTGAGCAGAATGGACCGCAGCTCTTCAACTGAGAGCTCGGGCCGTTTTGACAACACCAGAGCAGCAACCCCAGACACCATGGGTGTGGCCATCGAGGTTCCTGAATGCTCCTCATACTCGTTGCCGAGCCAGGTACTCAAGATACTCGCCCCCGGCGCCGCAAGGTGGACGCTCTTGGCGCCGTAATTGGAAAACGACGCAAGCTCGTCCTTGCGATTTAGCGCCGCGACACTGATTACATTCCCCAGGTCATAACCAGCGGGATACTGTGGCATCTGGTCTGTATTAACACTGTCATTGCCACTCGCAGCCACAAAGAGTATTCCCGCCTCCTGAGCTTTGCGTATAACATCCTCGAGCCCTCGGGACTTCACCTTCGCTCCCCAGCTGGCGCTAATCACACGTACATTCACACCGGCGCGTTTGCGATCGATAACGTAATTGATCGCTTCGATTGCGTCTTTTGACGTTCCAAAGCCGCCGGCGTTCATGAACTTCAGCGGCATGATCTTTACTTTCCAGTTGACCCCGCTAATGCCTATTTCGTTCCCGCCTTCAGCGCCAATAATTCCGGCACAGTGAGTACCGTGGCCATTATCATCCATCGGATCACCCGTGTTCTCGATGGCGTTGTAACCATGAACGTCCTCGATCGATCCTAGCTCGCGATCTTCGTACTGTTTGATACCGTCAGGACGGACCCAGATGTTGTTTTGCAAATCACTGTGATTGTAGTCAACTCCACTATCGAGTACGGCAACCACGATGTCGTCGCCGCCAGTAGTTGCTACCCACGCGCGCAACGCTCCGATATCCGCTCCTTCTTTACCGCCGTCACGCCCATCATTATCCAGACCCCACTGCTCCGAAAAGCGCGCGTCATTCGGATGCAGGTGTTTGAATCCTCCGCCGTCGTGATCCAAACTAATCTCGAAGCTAGGCTCCGCATACTCAACCTCCGGCAACGCTCGATACTCGGCAGCTATCGATTCCGCCTCGAGATTGTCCAGATCGTCAATTGCCGCCAGTCCTGAGACCGACTCAATCTCGTCTTCCACGCGATCGTTAAGCCGGGCAGTGATTTTGGCGATCGCATCTCCGGACACGCCCGGGCGAAATTTTACCAGCACCTCCGGCGCGCCGTTCTCTCGTGTCTCATCAATCTGGTTTGGATCAAAAACCACGTCGGGCTCTGAAGCGCCGGGCATGATCCTAACGGCCGAACGCCATTCCCTTTGCACTTTCCGGAGTTGACCGGCAAATGCGGCAATGAGGATCAGGAAAATCGCGAGCGCGATCTGCAGGATAAACTTATTGCGGTTCATTGCTACTCCAGTCCTGGGTTTCGAGTCGGCATCGTGAAACCCGAAACTCCCGACTTGAAACCCGAAACCTAAATCCGGTAATTCGTCCCCTTGAAGTTATGCAGCCGCACCTGATGCTGGTTGGCTCGATACTCAAAGGTCTGGCCATTGGCCCGCAACCTGATTCTCCAGCCTGGTGTGATCATTTGCCCGCTCATTTCATCCTCGGCTGAAGCACCCAGAGCCGTGTCAGGAAAGTCAGCCGTCTCCACAGCCTGAGTTTCGATATCGCTTTCCCTCAGACCCAGGCGTTGTGCCAGATCCTGGCGTCCTTTTTGGATTGCCTCTTCTTTGCTCAGAGCCATGTGACTGTGGGTCCCTTCCTCGGGCTGATAATCGTCTAACGACGCCCTTTTACTGTTTGTTCCACTACACGTGATTCATGTCTCCCACTTGATACGCCAGGATCCCAGGACATATTCTGCGCTTGCGAACTAGTTGGGTCAAAGCGGGCAAAAGAGCGGAGGAGTTGCGATTCAAGCAATCATCAGACAAGCCGACGAACTTTATGCGGGCCGGCAACGGATCGAAAACGTTCGCGCGAGCATCGCGATTCTAAAGAGCGCCGAAACAAGCGAATACGAGATTCTCTGGCGACTCGGTCGGGCGCTGTTTTTTCTCGGACAGGAGGCTCCCGATAAGGACTCCGCTCTCTCAAAACATTGCCAGGGGGTCGTCGCCTGCGAGCAAGCAGTCGCGAGTGCGTCCGAACGCGTCGAGGGCCATTTTTGGTTGGCGGTAAATCTAGCTCTTGCTGCGCAGCGCGACAATCCAGTGCGCGCCATAACGAATGCCCGGCGAGCAATGCGCGAGCTGCAGCAGGCAATCCGAATTGATTCGTCGTATCACGGCGCGGGACCCTTGCGAGTGCTCGCCCGACTGCAACACAAACTCCCACGCTTGCTCGGTGGTGGTTCCGGTAGCGCACGCGCTAACTACAAAAAGGCCATCAATCTCGCGCCGGAGAATACTGTGACGCGAATCTATTATGCGGAGTTGTTGTTGGACTCCGGTGAGCGAGATCTCGCGCGAGAGCAACTCCAGGTCGTTTTGAATGTTTCAGCGGATCCTGATTGGGCGTTTGAGATTGAGCGCGATCAACGAATGGCGAAAGAGATGCTGGTGAATAAGAGCTAGCTCAGATCGCCGTACAGGTATTGTAGCAACACCGTTGCGGCAATTGCGGCGGTCTCGGCCCGCAGCGTTCGTCCACCCAGGGTTACGACGCCCCAGTTATTGTCACGCGCCAGGGAGATCTCCTCATCGGTCCAACCGCCTTCAGATCCAACCAACGCTAAAACCTGCCGCTGATCGGCGTCCAGAATGTTCTCCATTTCCAGGAGCGATTGTCCATCGCGCTCAGAAAACATCAACCTGCGCTGTCCTGCAGCGTCCTCAGTCTGCACCAGCTCCGGGAAAGAAATCGGAGGGGTAACCTCTGGTACCAACGCGCGCCCCGACTGCTTGGACGCCTCCAGCGCAATCCGTTGCCAGCGCGTAACCCGCTTGTGCGCGTCAGAGTCATCGCGCAAACGAATGTCCGCGAGCTTGGTTGCTACCGGCACGACGCGAGCGACGCCCAACTCCGTCGCTTTTTGAACAACCAGATCAAACTTGTCACTCTTTAACAGAGCAACTGCCAGCGTCAGTTGTAACGGTGATTCGGATCTTGCGGGTTCGACCTCCGCCAAAACCTGCAACCGGGCAGTATCCTTGCGACTCTCCTCGATCGAGCATTCAAACTCTTTTCCGGCGCCGTCGAAAACGTGGACTCGGTCACCTGGCCGTAAGCGCAACACGTCGCGGAGATGTCGGGCCTCTTCAGCCTGCAGTGTTAGGCTTTTGAGATCAGAACTGAATGCGTTTGGCTGAGCGTAGAATCTGCGACGAGTCATTATTTTCTCCGCGAGAATTTCTCCGCGAGTTCTTAGACCACGATACAAACCCACTCGCCTTCGCTCGAGACTTCTGGTGCTTTTGACACTCCAAGTTCCTGAAGACGCGTCACTACTGTGTCTCTCTGCGTATCGAGAATGCCCGAAAGAATAAGGCGGCCGCAGGTGACACCGATTAATGTGGGAAGAATCTGTGCGATCACCTCGGCAGTGAGATTTGCGCAGACGGAATTGGCCGACGCTGTCTGGCCCTCCTCAACACTTCCCACGCGAAAGACTATTTCTGACACTCCGTTAAGTTGCGCATTCTCTTCAGCAATCGCAATCGCCTCGGCATCAGTGTCACAAGCCTCAACTCGAGCCTCTGGAAAGAGCCTGGCCGCTGCGATTGCCAGTATGCCCGTGCCCGTCCCAACGTCGAGAAAACTTCCACCGTTAAAATGCTTTTCGATGGCCGCCAGACAGAGTCGCGTGGTTTCGTGGGTGCCCGTGCCGAAGGCCATCCCTGGTTCGATGCGAATCACAAGTCGGTCGAGAGCATCCGGAATCTCGCTCCACGGCGGCGCAATGATGAACCGCTCTCCCACTTCCATCGGCTGCCAGCTTTTTTTCCACTCGCCAAGCCAGTCCTGATCGGCAACATCCCGCACGCTCATATCGAGAACCGATGAGGACGGAAGGCTATAAATTCGCAGCGCTTCTTGTAGCGCCATTCGTATGCTTTCACGTTCAGGAACATTATCGAAGTACGCCGATACGCGGAGAAGAGGCAACCCACCTACCTCAGTTTCCGTTCCTAACGCGCCAGCCTCCATTAGAGCGTATTCAACAGCCTCACGCGCCTCGCCCGTAATAACCAGATCGAGGCCGTACCACAAGCGCCTCTGCTGTTGTTCTTTCTGAGCGTTCAATGTCTTCCTTCGGCTGCCCAGAATACGACGATCCACGAAATCACACGAAAAGACTCCGAACTAAAAGGCTCTCTTCGCACTGCTGCGTGTGATTTCGTGGACCGTTCTTAGTTTTCCTCAGCCTGTCAGGACCGTGACCTAACTAACCAATCCCCATTTCGTCCAGCAGGTGTTGCTTGTTGCGCCATTCTTCTTCGACCTTGACGAATAACTCCAGATGGCAGCGATGGCCCAGCAGTTCTTCGATTTCCTTGCGTGCGGCCGTGCCAACCTCTTTCAAACGCGCGGCGCCTTTGCCGATGACGATCTTCTTTTGCGAAGGTCTCTCGACGAATATTGCGCAGTAGATTCGGGTGAAGTCCTCGCGCACCTCTTCCCATTTCTCGGTTACCACCGCTGTGACATAAGGAATCTCTTCTTCTGTTGACTGCAGAATCTTCTCCCGAATGATCTCAGCCACCATTGAGCGGACCGACTGATCTGTGAGCTCATCTTCGCCGAAGAGAGGTTCTGATTCAGGCAAATGCCTGATCATTTGATCCAGCACCACATCCAAAGCACTTCCTCGCAAAGCGGAGATGGGCACGATCTCCTGCCATTCATATTCGTTGCGGTAGAAATCAATTAGTGGCAGCAAAGCTGACTTGTCTTTGAGTTTGTCTATCTTATTAAGCAGGAGCAGGGCAGGTTTGCCTGACTTTTGAACTAAATCCAAAACGAATCGATCCCCATTACCAGTTCTCACCGACGCATCGCGAATCAGACATACGAGATCCACGCCCATCAGCGCTTCCTGCACTGTAGACATCATCCGGCGATTCATTTCATATCCGGGTTTGTGAACACCGGGCGTATCCACCAGAACTATCTGACCGTCGGCTCGGGTGATGACGCCCTGAATCCGGAAACGAGTGGTCTGAGGCTTGTTAGAAACAGCCGCCAGCTTTTGCCCCACCAGCCGATTGAGCAAAGTCGACTTCCCGGCGTTGGGCCGACCCACCAGGGCAACATAGCCGGCGCGGAAAACCGTTTTGCTTGTGTCGTACGAGGTGTATTTATTGGCGCTGTCTTTGACGTGAGGACTCATTTGTACTCACCCACCGATTCAAGAACTTTTCGATAAAGATCGTCACTGAGCCAGAAACCAGCTGTCGCAATTAGCTCATCAACAATTGGCTAGCCTCTCGTACATTTCTCTGAGAAGGTCAAGTTGTCCAATATGTGTGAGATTGATTATTGGTGAGGAATTAGAAACAACTATCATGTTCGCCCGAGTTCTTTAAGCGTCTCTAGATCTGACTCGAATTCGGCAACGTTGTAATGAACTGGGATCTTGCGATCGGCCAGTAGCTTTTGAAATTCAATTCGATCCATCTCGGCCAGCCTGCAGGCCTTTCCAATGCTAAGTTCCTCTTTCTCAAAAAGAAAAACGGCGATCTCGCGAGCTAACTCGGCAGCTGTCATTCCAGTGGCTGCCAGAACGTCGTCTGGAATTAAAAGGCTCATTGAACTTCCCTTCACGTCATTTTCCCACAAATACTTCAACCGAACTAGACCATACTGTTAGTTCCTCAGACCTACAACTAGTGCCGTTGCTATTGTCCGGTGTTCACGTAGCGCTTTCCCCCTCATTTTTCGCCGCTCCGGTTGACCTCGTCGAGCGCTCGTTGGAGTTCATCACGCTTCGCTGACAACTCGGTCTCATCCGCATCCGGAGAGACGTGAATGGGCTTGGCGATGTCTACCCGAGCACGCGCAAAGGGTCGGGGCACCTGAAACTGGTCCCAACTCTTGCGGGCTGACCAAAAACTGGAAGCCGTGATAGTGAATGGCAGAATCGGCTGCCCCGTCTTCTTCGCGAGCAGAACGGCTCCCATCTTGGCTTCATATTTCGGACCCTTCGGGCCGTCGATCGTGAAAGCCGTGGGGCAGCCGGCTCGCATCAGTCGGGCCATCTCAATTATGGCCCCTACGCCGCCTCGCGTACTCGAACCACGGGCTGCGCCATAGCCGAACCTTTGTATGAACCGCGCGATGTACTCGCCGTCGAAACTCTGCGAGGTCATCACGACAATACGCCGTTGCCGCCAGAAGTAAGTCGCTAGAAATACGCGATTGTGCCAGAAGGTATAGATGGGCAAGCCACCATCGCGGGAAGCAGCTTCCCAGTTTTCCCATCCGTTGACTTCAAACCGCACGGTCAATCCAATCAGTTTTATGAGAACAAAGAAACCGAGGTCTGCCGCCCTAATTAAAAAGCGCTTCTTCAGCGGATAAGCTGAAAGATCAGCGAAGGTATACGCGCGTTCGACCGTTTCCTGCTTGGGGCGCGCACCCTTGAATTGTCTCTCGGCAGAAGCCTGCATATGAACTCGGTTGGAACTAACGCGAGTATAGCGAAAAGCGCAGGGAGAGGGCAGACGGCAGGAGCAGGCGGCAGTAAGACCAAGCAAGATTTTCCATTTGTCAGCGAGCAGGACCCACTCAAACCCGAGCAGGAGCCACTCGACACACAGAACCATTTGCGCATGCCAATGGATCCTAGCACTCAGCCGAGCAGGAGCCCTTCAACACAGAACCGCTTGCTGTAGCCAGCGGATCCTGCCACTCAAATGGAGGTATTAAGACTCAACATACTTACCTTCATGACTACAACGCTCATGCTCGTGTTAAGTGGGTCCTCTTCGGGTTGAGAGCTGGATCCATTGGCTACCGCAAATGGTTCTGTGTGTCGAATTGCTCCTGCTCGGGTTTGAGTGGGTACTGCTCGCTGACAAATGGAAAATCTTGTTGCTCTTCCTGCAGCGGCCTGCCGTCTGCCTCCTGCCTACTGATAGAGGTCAGCTTCCCCTTCCGGCCGCGTCTTCCAGCGCTTGTGAATCCACAACCACTGTTCCGGATAAAGCCTGATCATTCGTTCCATTGCCGCAGCGAAACGCGCGGTGTTGAGTTCAACATCCTGCCGATGATCGCCGGTGCGCATCAACTCGACTGGCGCGTCCGCGTAAAAGAAATAACGGCTCTTCTGTTTGTCCCAGACGGCGCAAGTGGGAATCACTATCGCATCGGTTTTCAGCGCCAGGGTCGCAATACCCGCCGTAGTGCAGGCCAGTCTGCCAAAGAACGGGACGAAAACGCCTTCGTGTGGATGGGTGTTGAGGTCGGAAAGAATTCCCAGTGTGCCGCCCTCGCGCAGCACTCGCAGCGACTGACGCGCAGCGCTCTTTTTGTCGATGGCGCGATTGCCAAAGCGCGTTCTGATCTTCTCGATCACTTCTTCCACGCGCGGGTTGTCTATCGGACGAACCAGAAAACTGATGGGATATTCGAGGGCCGACCAGCCAAAGCTCAACAACTCCCAGGAGCCGACATGTCCGGTTAAGAAGATTATTCCGCGACCGGTTTTTTCCGCTGCCCGCACATGGGCTAGACCAACCTGGTCATACTCGATCAGCTTGCGAAGCGCTTCCGGGGTAGCGTGAGGAAGTTGACTGAATTCACCGAGCAGTCGACCAAGATTCTCAAAGCATCCCCGCAGAAGTTCTCGCCGCTCGGCCTCGCTCTTTTCCGGAAGGGCGAGCTGTAGATTGCGTTGCCCGGTGCGGTTAAGTCCTCCGGGCAGCATGTAAGCGATCCGGCCAAACAGCAGGCCCAGAGCAATCGCGGCCGGACGCGGCAACACCCCCAGCCCGGAGATGATTGTGCGTGCAAGGGCGAACTCAAGCGTTGTTTGTAGTTTTCCGCGCTTTGCCATGAGGGGATCGAAGGGGCGTAGTTTAGCCTAAAAAGAGAGACGACCAATAAGTGGTAGGGATAAGTCAGAGCCAAAAGCCGCAGCCCTGACTCCTGACTTCTCCCTCATCGCTTATCACTTATTACTGCCTTTCTGATATATTTCGAACGCGGCGCGACGCGATATCGTAAAGCACCTTGGAAGCGCCCGCCGTGCGTTCCCGTTCTCTCCTCGGACATTACGACAGATTGGAGCTGGATGCAGAAACGTAGGATTCTCGTCGTCGATAATAACGATGAGCTGCGCGCCATACTCGACCAGGTTTTGGGTAGATTAGGCCACGCAGTGACTAGTACCGGCAATCGCCAAGAGGCACTTTCGTGGGAAGACTTAGACCAGTTCGATCTAATCATCAGCGACCTCACCGAAGACTTAGGTCCAAATGCCCCAGCAGTTGGAGAACTGCAACGCAAACATCTGCTCGTTCCCGTCTCACCAAACGGAGCGCAACCGAATGTGATCAAGGCCTTTAAGATGGGCGCCGCCAACTACCTCCGGCTCCCTTACAACAAAGACGAGCTCCGCCAAATTGTTGAAGAGACCCTGTCTCACAAACTTAAATACGTTGACGACCCAAATGTCCTACCTCACGTTCATGAAAAGATCGAATTTGAACTACCCAGCGATCTGTCGCTGATGAATGGTGTGTTGCAATATCTGCTGGAGCGAGTAGCCAAACTCGGTTTGATCAAGCCGGAGAGATCCAACCTCTTCATCGCACTCGACGAAGCCTTTGTAAATGCAGTCAAGCACGGGAATAAAAACGACCCCTCAAAGCTGGTTCGTATCACTGCCGAGTTGACTCCGAAAGAAGCCAGTTTCACTGTCGAAGACGAGGGAGAAGGTTTCAACGTTCAGGACATTCCTGACCCGTGTGATCCGGCTAACCTTTTTAAGTCGTCCGGTCGGGGAGTATTGCTTATCTACAACATCATGGATGAAGTTGAGTACAATGCGCAGGGCAATCGTGTGAAGATGGTGAAAAGGCCGGAAGCGTCGGCTGAGACTCAACTCGTTGAATCGAGCTCGCCAAACGACAAGCACGCCGGAAACGGCTGACGTTCTAAATAGCAACCACAAATCAGTGGCAGGGGCACCGCATGCTGTGCCCCTGCCGTCTTTTTGGGCCGCGCGGTTCTGGTGGCTTCCCCCGGCGCTGATTTCTGTCGCGCTTACGCTCTACTATAGCGATCCCTTTATCGGAGACTGGGATGGTATTGACTACACGATCCTCTCGCTTGCCGGGTATCCCTCCTCGATGGCCCTGGGCCGTAATCTTTTTATCTTCGGCAATCACGCGCTCTACCAGGTGTTCCATACGCTTTTTAATGTGCCGCCGGAGAATGCCTACCTAATTTTCAAATACGCGGTGGCGGCGCAGGTGCCTCTGGCGGTGGTGGCCTGTTGGATACTGGCCCGAGAAGTCTCCAGTTCTCTTTATTCGGCGACCCTCGCCGCTCTCTTTATAGTTTTCTCTCCGATATTCATTCTGTACGGCGGGCAGGTGATGACGGACGTGCCTTCCGTCTTACTCCTGGCGGTCGCCTTGATCATTCACCTGCGCGGGATTCAACAGCGCCGAACTTCACTACTGGTAATCGCCGCGGCTCTGCTAGGGCTGGGAGTTAATCTCCGCGAAACTATGGGGTTTTATGCGGTATGGCTGGCGTTGGCACCATTCGCGCTGGGTTGGAAACTGCAGCGGCGCGAACTGCGTGTCGTCGGGCTCTCGCTTGTCGTATTTGTCGTTTTGGCCCTGGGTTGGTTTGGCTATTGGTTTCTCACCGATCCCCACTATCGGACTATCTGGTTCGGTTGGCGCGAGTCTATGCGCCAGGAATCGGCACGCCACCCAGTCAGCATTAGCAACGCCGTGCCTTATGTAATGTACTTTTTTATCAGCGCACCTCTGGTGTTTCTGGCGCTGCCTTTCGCCGCAATCCGCGAATGGCGGCAGCGTAAACTCTCACCACTCTTGTTGCTCGGGCTGATGGGTTTGCTTGCCGACTTGCTACTCTTTCTGAACTACAGCACCACGATTAACTGGCGTTATTTCCTAACCGGTCTGCCGGCACTGGCTCCTCTAACCGCCGATTACCTGATTCACCTGCTGACACGACTTCTTGGCAGCGCGCGTTTGGCTTTCGCTTCGTGTTTAGCAGTACTCGTAGCGCTGGGAGTAGTGTTCGGCCTCTTAATCCGACCGGTGAGTCAGGAATTCATCGAGAGGCGGGCGATGAGCAAACAGTATCGCCAGCAATTGGTGAGGGTGCCGCGTGATGCAGTTATGATTTCCGGAGCTCAAACGATCGCCGTCGTATATTGGAAAGCGATCGGCGCCGGCGCGTGGGAAACCATCGGTACCGGCGGCGGTTGGCCCGGCGACAACCTCATCCCCATGGCGCTCGTCCTGCCGAACGCCCGCTTCGTCGGTATCGATCTGTCGGGACGCCAGATCGAGCAGGGCCAGCGTCAGGTCAGCGCTCTCGGCCTCACCAACATCGAGTTGCGACGATACGACATTGCCGACATCGATGCGTCCTGGGGAAAATTCGACTACATCATCAGCCACGGCATCTATTCGTGGATTCCGGCTCCGGTGAGGGAAAGGCTCCTGGCGATCTGCCGCGAC
>JAMQPH010000774.1 GCA_023717605.1 Pyrinomonadaceae bacterium | reverse complement strand
AGCACGTGATGAGCAGTGCGGCTGCCAGTAGTCGAAAGTTAAAGCGGGAACTAGACATCGTCTCTCTCCTCCTCGTGATCTTCTGCGGCCTACCCACACAAAAAGCCGCCCCAACAAACCGTTGGGGTGGCAATCTTTGTTGACACGTCATGGAACAAAAACGTTAACCGAAAATGTCGCGGACTTTGTCGACCAGTCCGCGGTCTTCCAAATCCTTGCTTTCGACCGTTGCCAATTGCTCAAGCAGTTTCCGCTGTTCGCGAGTCAACGACGTTGGCGTAATGACAGTGGCTGAGACGAACAGATCACCACGGCCACGCCCGCCCAGCGCCGGCATGCCCTTGCCCTTCAGACGAAAGACTGTCCCGGTCTGCGTGCCCACTGGAATTTTCAGTTTCTCTTCATCGTCTAACGTCTGGACGGTGATATCCGCGCCAAGCGCCGCTTGAGCAAAGGTGATGGGCACCGCCACATACAAATTACTTCCCTGGCGTTCAAACCGCTCATGTTCGGCCACGTGGATTACCACGTACAGATCGCCGGCTGGTCCACCGCCGCTTCCCGACTCCCCTTCCCCTTGCACACGCAATCGTGATCCAGTTTCAACTCCGCCGGGGATCTTAACTTCCATCTGCTTTTCGCGCTCGACACGACCAGCTCCCTTACAGTCCACGCACGGGTTCTTTATGATGCGGCCAACTCCGCGACAAGCGTGGCAGGTACGGGCTACTGAGAAGAAACCCTGCTGATACCGCATCTGTCCGGCGCCGCCGCAGGTGTTGCAGGTTTCCGGTTCGGTTCCGGCTGAGGCACCAGAGCCTTTGCAAGTTTCACAACTCTCGAGCCGGGGGATTCGCAACTGAGCGGTCATTCCGTCAGCTGCTTCTTCCAGAGTGATCTCCAGATCGTAACGCAAGTCCGCGCCACGTTGGGCTGATGAACGTCGGGTTCCACCGCGTCCGCCTCCAAACACATCGCTAAACCCAAACAGGTCTCCCAAAATATCTTCAATGCCGCCAAAACCAGGTGCTCCCCAACTTGGGCCGGCGCCACTCGACACTCCCGCATGTCCAAAGCGATCATAACGCCGGCGCTGTTCCTGATCGGCAAGCACTGAGTAAGCTTCCGCAGCTTCCTTAAATTTTTCCTCGGCGGCTGCATCGTTCGGATTCTTGTCCGGGTGATAACGCATCGCGAGTCGCCGGTAAGCGCTCTTGATTTCTTGATCCTTTGCCGTGCGGCTTACGCCGAGTACATCGTAATAGTCACGTTTTCCCATCCTAAGTCTTCTCTAACCTCTCATTTATGATTTCTTACTTGGTCGCTCGCGAAACAGGTCCGAGTGGCATGTTAGTGCGGATCCTCGACCTTCTGCGATGCGCCGTCTGCGGCGGGTTTCATCATGGCCACGGTAAGTTGGCCGGCGATCCGCTCCAGTGAGTTAAGAGCTTTATCGATTTCCTCTGGGGTGCCTGTTTTAACGGCAGTCTCGCTTTCCTTAAACACACGCTCGGCAATGTCCTGGTCGTTTCCCGAAAGCAGGCCGCCGAACTTATCGAACGACTTCTTAGTGTTTCTGAGCAGCGATTCCAGCTTGTTGTGAAGGATGACTCTTTGCTTGGCTTCGCGATCAGACTCCGCAAAGTTGGTGGCCTCGTTGATGAACCTCTCGATCTCGTCTGGAGTCAGACCCGACGTCGGCGTAATGCGCATCTGCTGCTCACGCCCGGTTGCCTTGTCCTGAGCCGATACAGATACGATCCCGTTCGCGTCGACTTCAAATGAAACATCAACCTGCGGTACGCCGCGCGGACTGGGAGGAATGCCCACCAGCTCGAATTTTCCTAACGACCGATTCCCGGCCGCCATTTCACGCTCACCTTGCAAGATGTGAATTTCAACGGAAGCCTGGTTGTCTACCACGGTGGTGAACGTCAAGCTGTTTCGCAGAGGTATCGTTGAATTGCGTTCGATGATTTTGGTAAACAAGCCACCGCGGGTTTCCAGGCCCAGGCTGAGCGGCAATACATCGAGCAGCACAATGTCCTTAATGTCGCCCGTTAAGACGCCGCCCTGAATGGCCGCTCCCATCGCAACTACTTCGTCAGGATTAATCTCCGCGGACGGCTTCTTGCCAAAGATCTTCTCGACCGTGCGTTCGACGATTGGGGAACGAGTCTGGCCGCCGACCAGAATGACTTTGTCGACATCAATAGCTTTCAGTTTCGCGTCTTCCAGCGCCTTGTGACACGGAGCCACAGTCTGTTCAATGAGGTCGCCTACCAGTTCTTCAAACTTATCCCGAGTCAACGATTTGTTGAAGTGTTTGGGCCCAGTTGCATCCGCCGCGATGAAGGGAAGATTGATGTTGGTTTCGGTCGAGGAGGATAGTTCACACTTCGCGCGTTCAGCTACTTCCTTCAAACGCTGGAGTGCCAACCGGTCCTGGCGCAGGTCGATTCCGTTATCTGCCAGAAACTGATCCGCCATCCAGTTCATTATTCTTTCGTCGAGGTCCTCACCGCCCAGGAAAGTGTTTCCGGATGTCGACAACACCTCGAAAACGCCTTCGTTCATTTCGAGGATCGAGATATCAAACGTGCCCCCACCAAGGTCGTATACCGCGATGCGCTCAACCCCAGTCTTACCGAGGCCGTACGCAAGGGCCGCAGCGGTGGGCTCATTGATGATGCGTTCGACTTTCAGCCCGGCAATTTTTCCGGCATCCTTCGTCGCCTGACGTTGCGTGTCATCGAAATAGGCGGGTACGGTAATAATTGCATCGGTAACAGGCTCGCCCAAAAAATCTTCAGCCGCTGCTTTCAGTCGCTGCAAAACAATGCCGGAAAGCTCCGGCGGGCTATAGCTTCGTCCCTGCACACGTACGCGCGCATCGCCGTTAGGCGAGTCAACAAGTTCGAAAGCCGAAGTCTCGCGCATGCGCTGAAGCTCCGGGGAGTTATACTTCCGGCCGATGAGACGCTTGACCGCATAGACTGTGTTGGCTGCATTGGTCACTGCCTGACGCTTGGCGATTTGTCCGACTAGACGTTCACCCTTATCGGTAAAACCGACCACACTGGGAGTAGTTCGGCCCCCTTCCTTATTAGGCACAATCTGCACCGCCCCGCCCTCTAAAACGGCGACGCAGCAATTGGTCGTACCCAAGTCTATTCCGATTGCCTTCCCCATAGGTTTACTCGTCTACCAATTCACTTCTTCACAGCCACCTTAACCATCGCGGGTCGAATTAGTTTCTCGCCCAGGCGGTAACCACGGATTATCTCCTGCATGACAGTGTCGGGCTCATACTCGTCAGTAGACTCCGACACCACAGCTTCATGAATATGAGGATCAAAACGCGTGCCCACGGCCGTGATCGGCTTAACACCAAGGGCCTCAAGGACTCCGGTGAGCTGTTTGAAGATCAGATCGACTCCACTCAGGAAGTGACGAAACTCATCCGACTCAGTTGATTCAACGTTCGCTTCCACATCGAGCGCCCGCTTGAGGTTGTCGAGAACCGGCAGTAGCTTAGCGGCGATCTCCGCTACTGCACGCTCATATGTGTCGGCGCGTTCGCGTTCCACTCTCTTTCGATAGTTTTCAAAATCGGCTTGTCTGCGCGCCAGCCGATCTTTCAGATCGGCGACCTCAGACTCTACCCTTCTCAACTCGGCTCGAGTTGCGACCAACTCGGCTAATACCGGGCCGCCCAGTTCACCGGTGTTCGCTTGGGTCGATTGAAACGGAACTTCATAGGTGTCGACTTCGTCGGAGCCAAATTCGGACGGATCCTCAGACAGTTCCTCGGCCATATCCTCGAGCGTTTCGACGTCCACGTCGGCAAACTCATCCGGGATAACGTCCTCGTCAGGCCCGTTTCCTTCCCGAGGTTCATCATTAGCCTGAGACTCGCTTGAGATCTCATTCTCCTGTTCTGAATCCACAAATTCCACCGGAATGCGGTTCCGCCCGCTTGCTTTTTTATTAGGAGCCATGAATCTAAGTTCCAAAACTCTTAAAGGGGTATCGTCAACGGTGACGCTGTTAGTAAAGAGGGGTTTCTTCACCCAGTCGGCGCTCAATCAACCGGGCCATGTAGTTTACCATAGCCATGATGCGTGAATATTCAATTCTCATCGGTCCGACGACTCCCAGCGTTCCTGAGTTCTCGTTCAAACCAATTCGGTAGGGGGCGGTGATGAGGGCACAATTGCGCATTGAGAAAGTGGGATGCTCCCTTCCAATAACCACGTTGACGTCACCTCGAAATGCGGGTTGCTCCCGAGAGACACACTCGTTGAGTATCTTAAGCAAACGCGATTTTTCTTCGAAAGTGCGAAACAACTCGCGCATTCTGTCAACGTCGACAAAATCGGGCTTAGTAAGCATGTTGGAGGCGCCATCAACATATACCTCGCCGGCACTTGACTCTTCACCATCCAAGCTCATATCGCAAAGCAAGATAGCGTTACGTAGAAGCCGGTCATACAGGGCCTTTTCTTCCTTCATCAACTCCAGGATTTCAGCGCGAATAGCAATTAGACTCTTACCGCTGAATTCCGTGTTCAGGTAGCGGGCCGTACGCTCCAAATCCTCCTGGGAAAGGCTCTCCTCCAACCGAATGATCTTGTTGTGAATAATGTTGGAGGTAGTTACAAGCACCACCAAGATCCGCTTGTCAGAGAGCTGAAGAAACTCAATGTGGCTTAACCGGTTCTCAGCCAGAGATGGCGAGACAACAATTCCGACATTCTCTGAGAGTTCCGAGAGCGCATGTGAAGCCTTTTCCATCAACCGTTCCGGAGACGAAGAAGACTCGAGCCCGGTGGAAGCGAAAACCGCATCGATCGCCTTAAGGTCGGCACGCGAGAGTCGCGCCTCTCCGAGCATATTGTCGACATAGTAACGATAACCCTTATCGGTGGGCACTCGGCCGGCCGAGGTGTGCGGCTGCTCCACCAGCCCGGCCTCTTCAAGTTCTGCCATCACATTTCTAATGGTAGCGGAACTCCATCCATGCCCATGAGCGAACCTGTCCGATAGAACCAGGGAGCCAACTGCCTCCCCCGTGACGAGGTGCTCCTTGATTATGGCAGCGAGCACAGCTTGACCACGGGAATCAGGAGTGTTCTTTTCTGAGGTTTGGAGATTACTACGACGAGGCATTAGATGTTCGTTTTAGATGCTGATCGGAATGAAGGACTCTGGAGGGCACTGCTAACGGCCGACTACGGTACCCCCGGACCCTTTGCAGTATAAAGGAATCATCAAGGTGGCTGCAAACAGAGGCATTTTAACCGTAGGTAGACCTCCCGGACAATTACCACCTTGAAGCTAATTCCACGCCTTACATACACTTAAGTCCCGATCTTTGAGGATTTATCTTAGCGACCTCGTAAACCACTCTAACGATTGGGCTTGTGGTTGCCCATTTAACCCTCTCACGTTTCCTCATTCCGGCTCCGGAATCTCTCGGCCGCTTTTACTAGGGTTTTCATGGGCTGCTGGAAATCAATTGACGCCTCCCAGCGGAGCTACTTAAGATGGTTCCAAATTGGAGCAGCACAGGCTTGGAGCTCCCTAAGGCAGTTCAAGGGGTTAAGGTGAGGTCTCCTCGTCTCACCGACGCAGCAAAATCTCAATCAGGGTGGGCCCGGACAGTAATTCCCAGGAGCACTGGCGATGAATGAAGTCAAAAAGTTTTTCGCAGACGCATTTCGCCATTTGGGAAACAATCGTCCCGTGCCGGAGATCGAGGTCCGCTTTTATCCCTATGCCGGATTACATCACACAATACGCGTGCGCTCGGGACGTGTGTATGTTCGTTTGTCCGATATTTGCAAGGGTGCTCCGCCAGACGTCTTGCGCGCACTGGCCTTCGTCCTCGTCGCCAGACTGTTAGGAAAAAGAATTCCCGACGTGCACAAACGGGTGTACCAGGATTACTCGGTAACCTCCGAGGTCATGCGTTCCTCTGACCTGGCTCGTCGCCGCCGTGGCCGCAAGTTGATCTCCTCAGCTCAGGGCGAGGCTTACAACCTGGACAGGATGTTTACCAAGCTTAACCGACGTTATTTCGACGGAAGGTTGGCGAAAGCGACCCTTACATGGTCACAGCGTCGAACTCGCAATATTCTGGGCCATCATGATCGTGTTTACGACACCATCACTATTAGCAAGACGCTCGATTCACTTGATGTCCCCGAATGGTTCGTTGAGTTTATTCTCTATCATGAAATGCTTCATATCAAACACCCGGCGCGGCTAATCAACGGCCGGCGCTACTATCACACCAGTGCTTTTCGCCAGGATGAGCGTCGCTTCCCCCATTTCAGCGACGCTCAGAAATGGCTCGAAAGGGTAGCTCGTCAGCGAAAAGTCCCGCGCGCTCGAGCGGCTTAGCTCTTTTTGGAACCTCACTGAAGGCGAGGCGTTAAGCAGAAGTGAGGTAGGTGGGCTCCTCAAAAAAGGCGGCTGATCCGAACCGGTAAGGTTCGGTGAAGCCGTCTTTTCTCATTGCCTGGGGAAACCATTTAGCCGCGGATACACGCGGATGAACGCGGATATGAACAGCAACAAGCAAGCAAATAGAGTAAGGGCCCTTTTCTGATCCGCGTTTCTCCGCGTGTATCCGCGGCTAAAATGCATTTGAATTTCATCGCAGCATCATGATCACCTGTTGGTCGCCTCCATCCAATCCTAATGGGCGCTGGACAAAGATCTCAGGGCCTCGTTAGACTACGTGGTTCCTTTAGGAGCAATTAGTGCCCACCTATCGTTTCGTAAGCACTTGAATAACTATCTAAATGGAGATTGAAATTAGTCTATGGCTATTCCAGCAACTCAAATTCGGCGCGGCATGGTAATCGTCTTCGAGGGTCAGCCATGCAAAGTTATGGAGTTTCGCCACCATACGCCTGGTAATTTGCGCGCTATGGTGCAAACCAAACTTCGGAACATCAAGACGGGTTCATCCTTCGAGCATCGGTTCCGTTCTGCTGACACCGTGGAGCGGGCAAGTTTGGAGCAGCACGAAATGGAGTACCTCTATTCCGATGGCTCGCATCACCACTTCATGAATACCGAAAACTACGAACAAGTGGCGCTCAGTGAAGAAGATTTGGGCGATGCAGCTCAGTGGCTAAATCCAGGACTTAGGTTGCAGACCGAGTTTTATGAAGGGGCCCCGGTGGGCATTGATCTTCCGCCGTCCCTTGAACTTCTCGTAACCCGCACCGAGCCCACTATGAAGGGGGCAACTGTCTCCAACGTCAACAAACCGGCCACCCTCGAAAACGGGGTTACCATCACCGTCCCACCCTTTGTAAATGAAGGGGACCGCATCCGAGTGGATCCAACCGAAGGTCGCTACATTGAACGGGCGAAGTGAATCGGGGTCATCCACAGGTCCCCAGGTGATTCGAGTTAGACGGCAGGAGGCAAGTGGCATGAGCGGTAGTGGCATTTCCATTTTCCATTTTTCATTTTCCATTTCTCATTTCTCATTGAAAAGACAAGAATGGATGCGAACTAGGAAGTACGCGAGTCCGTTCGCCGGCGAGGTCTTTGTCCAATGAAAAATGGAAAATGCTTCCTCCTGCCCCTGCCGTCTGCTCCTGCCTTCTGCTCCTATTGCCTTCCCTGGCCGGCCTGACCGGTAACAACCCTCCTCCCTATGTACTTTGTCTATAGCCTGCTACTGACCCTTGTATTTCTGGTACTGCTTCCGCGCTTTCTCTTTGACGCATTTCGGCACGGTAAGTACGTAGCCGGATTTCGGGAACGGCTGGGCTCGCTTTCCGGGATCGAGAGCAAGGGCAGACCAGTTGTGTGGATCCACTGCGTGTCGGTTGGGGAGTCTCAAGCCGCTCGGCCGTTGATCCGGGGTTTGCGACAACGCTTTCCCGAACATGTTCTTGCAGTATCAACGACGACCCTGACAGGTCAAAACCTTGCCCGGGAACTTTTCAAGAGCGATGCCGCGAAGGTTTTCTATTTTCCGTTCGACTGGCGCTGGACGGTTAGGCGCGCACTCAAAGCAATCAATCCTTCAGCCGTACTGATCATGGAAACCGAGCTATGGCCGGGTTTTCTCCGCGAGTGCAGCTCAAAGGATATTCCGGTGGCCATCGTGAACGGCCGGATTTCCCATCAATCTTTTCGCAGATATAAATGGATAAGTGGGTTTGTCGCGCGCGTTCTTGACTGCCTTAGCGCCGGCATAATGCAAACGGAGGCTGATGCCGAGCGAATTCGCAGTCTAGGGCTCGCTGCCACCAAAGTCTTCGTCTCGGGCAATCTGAAATTTGAAGCGGGCACTATGCCCTCTTCGAATTCATTGGCTGGCGAACTCCAACAACGGTTCAATATTACCAACGAGGCGCCCTTGATTCTCGCCGCCAGCACGCACGCCCCCGAAGAACGCGTAACGCTGGCAGCGTTCCAGCGCCTCAGAACCGCGTCGTCTCAAAAAATCAGACTATTGATAGCGCCGCGCCACCCTGAGCGTTTTGCAGAGATTGCTTCACTGCTTGACGGCTCGGGACTGACCTGGACGCGTCGATCGAATTCGTCGACTCCAATCGATAAGACTTGCGACGCAATTCTCCTTGATACAATCGGCGAGCTCCCGGCAATCTATTCGCTGGCCGCCATAGTTTTTGTAGGAGGAAGCATAGCTAACAACGGGGGTCATAACATTTTGGAACCGGCGGCGGTAGGGGCGGCAATAGTCACGGGCGCACATACTCACAACTTTGACGAAATCGTTTCAGTCTTTGCCAAAAACCAGGCGATCATTCAACTGCCTGTCCTATCCGACCGACAAGCTGATGGTGCGTTGGGGCATGTGTTTAGAGAACTGCTAACTGACAAGCAACGGCGGCTTGAGCTCGGACAGCGGGCGAAGAATCTGGTTGAACTGAATGAGGGGGCAACCGAGCGCACCCTGGACCTGCTCGATTCCTTACTTGTGAACAACCGCCGGTAACCGCCAACGATAACGTTGAACCACATGGGCTCGATTTCCAACGTGATGCTTCCGCCTCTGAGCGCACTTTACAGAGCTGTGACGCAAACCCGTCTGGCAGCTTACAACCGAGGTTTGCTTGCGGTCACCAAGCTTCCTGCTCCGGTAATAAGCATCGGGAACCTAACCACCGGTGGCACAGGCAAGACTCCTCTGGTCGAGTGGGTATGCCGAACCCTGGCGCGGAAGCAAAGAAGAGTGTGCATTCTGACACGCGGCTATGGACGCACTAACGCCGGCTCTCGAGTGATCGTTTCAGATGGCGCCGCTGTTTTGACCAATGCCGCGGAAGGCGGCGACGAACCTTTCTTACTGGCCCAAAACCTAAAAGGATTTGCTGCCGTGATCAGCGATCAAAATCGTATCGCCGCGGGTAAATGGGCAATTGATAACCTTGGGGCTGAGGTTTTTGTTTTGGATGATGGCTTTCAGCATCTTGCGCTCGCGCGCGATCTCAACATCTTAACAGTCGATGCCACCAACCCCTGGGGCGGCGGAAAGCTCTTGCCCGCCGGTAGACTGCGCGAGCCTCGATCAGGTCTATCTCGAGCTGATTGCGTGGTTGTGACGAGAGCCGATCAAAGCGATCAGCTGGTTCGGCTAGCAGCGGAGATTCAAAGTCTTACCGGCGCTCAACCTGTAGTCACATCTCAAATGATAATCAAAAGCATTTCCAGGATGAATTCCGAACCGCCAGAAGAGCTCGGCTCCCTGCTTCAACCAGTCGCAGCGTTCTGCGCCGTAGGAAACCCCGAATCATTCTTTGAACTACTGCGCCGAGGGGGGATCGATCCAGTTTTCACTCGCTCCTTTTGGGATCACCATCACTATACGCAGACGGACGTCGACGCTTTAATTCAGCGGTCGAAGGAAGCTGGTGCGCAAAGTGTCATCACAACAGCCAAGGACGCAGTAAAACTACAACTGCACAAATTTGAACTCCCGTGTTACGTAGTGAACATCGAGATTTCGATCGAAGAGGAAGACCGGATTATTCAGATGGTTGATGCCGCCGCAGCCGTTTGATTTTGCGTTATCGTGACGGTGGCGCTGAGGCCCCTGGTGGTTCGGCACTGGGCTGGGGCGCCGGCTTGTTGCCGGGCGGGGGTATTGATGGCTGCTCGTTTGTGTTCACCCGATTGGAAGGGGTTGGCAAGGAAACATTCGGGGGAGAAGGCTCGCCGGTATTCTGGTTAGAATTTGAGTTCGCGTTGCTGTTAACGGTCACAATCGGAGAAAGCGTAGCCTCGGCGTTGGCGTTGGCATTTGCGTTCTGGTTCGCACTAGTCACCGGGTTCGCAGTCGTCCCACCAGAAGGAATATCCTGCTCAGATGTTCCTGTAGCTGGAGGTGAAGGTTCTACTGCCTGACTGTTTGGATCAGCAACAAGTCCAGGTTGAGACTGATTGCTGTTTGCCGGCTCGGAGCTTTTGGTAAACGCATATACAACTGCAAAAACGAGGAGCAAACCTGCGAGGGAAGGAATCAAAATCTTCCATATATTTAGATTGCCTGCCGGCGACGCTGGGTACATCTGGTTCGTTCGCGGCGCAACGTACGCTGGCAAACCATTCTCAACTCTTGGCCGCACGGCTGTTTCTTCATCCGCTTCGGCTACAGCTCGCTCAGACGTCGAGTGCGTAGGCACAACGATCCTATCTCTCGCAGATGACGGAACTGGCGGCGTTGTCGCCGCTTCTACGCCCGCCGCAATAGTCAGGTCTTCGACCAAATCTCCCACATGTTGGTAACGATTATCCGGGAGCTTGGCCAATGCACGTTGCACGACGCGTCCCACCCCCAAAGGCAAATCTGGTCTCTCCTGCAGAACCGAAGGAGCTTCATCCTGCATGTGCTTCATCATTATGGCGGTTGGGGATTGGCCGGTGAAAGGCACGTGGCCGACCAGCATTTCGTAGATGATCACGCCTAACGAATAGAGATCCGAGCGCGCGTCGATTTCCGACGCTTGAGAACATTGCTCTGGCGACATGTATTGAGGAGTGCCGATTACTAGATCAGGGGCGGTGAGACCGGGATCGTAGGTTCCGGTTGGCTCGGATATCTTGGCGATGCCGAAATCCAGCACCTTTGCATAATCAGTCCCAGCGGAGTTCAACAACATGATGTTCTCGCTCTTCAGATCCCTATGCACTACGCCTTGCTCGTGGGCCGCATCCAACGCCCCACCCACCTGCCGGATGATTTCGACCACTCGCGGCAGTGGCATCGGGCCTTCTTCTCTAATGATCTCCTTAAGTGTCTTCCCATCGATATACTCCATTACCAGGAAGACAACCCCATCTTCGGATTCACCGAAGTCAGTAACGCTCAACGCATGGGGATGAGAGATCCGAGATGCAGCTCGCGCCTCTCTTGAAAAGCGCGCAACTATCTTTTCGTCAGCTGCAAGGGCAGGCCGCAGCACCTTAACTGCGACTGTCTTGTCCATCAGAACATGAGTGCCGCGATAGACCGAGCCCATGCCTCCTTCATTAAGACGTTCGTCAATTCGATACTTGCCGGCCAGGACCTGGCCAAGTAGAGAGTCGCCAGTCTTCTCAAGAGCGATACCGTCAACAGGACATAGTGTGGTGGTGTCCGGATACTCCGCTCCGCAATTCGGACATGTTTTCATTGACGGAATGTGCCTCGCTGCTTTCTGTTTGGGAGAGCGTCAGCGTATCACACAGCTTTCTAGACACGCAAAGAGGAGTACATAGGCTAAACAAGAAAGATGCGAGCGAAGCTGGAAAGCTGAGCTCGCATCTCTTCTAACGGGTCTGTCGAGTAGGCTAGGTTTTTACGAACACGATCACCAGCGCGAACAGAACCAGCGATTCGATCAGCGCCAAGCCTAAAATCATCATCGTCTGGATTTTGGCAGAGGCGCCCGGATTGCGGGCCGCGCCTTCGCAAGCGGCCGCGCCGATACGGGATTGGCCCAGAGCGCCGCCAAAGACCGCAATGGCAAAGCCAATGCCCGCAGCGATTGCCTTTAGCCCAGCCGAGTTATCCGCTTCCGGCACGGGAGCCTGCGCAAGTACGGGCATGGCAGTCATCAACATGCCTACCAGGGCAAAGAAAAAGATTCTGAGTTTTTTCATCAACGTTTCTCCATCTGAAGTCGTGCTTCAGAATGATTGGGTACATTTACAAACCGAATAGAGTCCAGAACTGGCTGATATGATTTCGCCTGCATCCGGTATCCACCGCCCCTCGAACAACGGCGCTCCTGCGAAACAGACACTTCCGGCTTCAAAACTCGAAGCTATGACTGGCTCAGTAATGCTTTATCCGGGTGAGACTGCACCCATGGGTAAACTATCTTTGCGATCAACGCGCTCGGCGCATTTGCCAAAGCCGCTCGAATCGCGCTGTGTTATTGCTGCGTTATGATGCCGTCACGAAACAGCGAGTGCCTCATCTTGATCCAGGCTCGGATGGCCCTCGACAACCTCCGCATGCTCGTCGTGTTCTTCATGCGGTGCATGCGATACCTCGCTCAAATAGAGTTGCGAGAGCAATATAAAAACAAAGGTCTGCACGAACGCCACAAAAACTCCGAGCGGCATGAGCAATACCGGCAATGCCCAGTTCGTCCATGGAGGGTAGATATTCGCAACCGTGACCTGAACTTGTTCATCGGCAAATATGTTTCCGAACAGACGGATGCCCAGAGAGAACGGCCGGATTAGGTTGCTGATTATTTCAATCGGAAAAATCAACCATGAGATCCACCAAATCGGACCAGCCAAATGTTTAAGGTGTCCGAAAAGCCCATTCTCGGCGATGCCCACATAGTTGTAGTAAAGAAATGAACTTAGCCCGAGAGCGAAGGTGACGCTGGTCGCCGCGGTGGGCGACATGAATAAGGGAAAGAGACCCATCAGATTGGAAACCAGGATCAGCACCGCGAAAGTCATCACAATCGGAAAATATTTCAATCCGTGTGGACCCACGATGTCTGCAAGCATGCCCCGCACTGCGAGCACACCAACCTCTAGAGTTTGTTGTCCGGGCCCAGGTTCTTCAGTTGACAGCTTACCTTTTAGAATCCAGATGATGGTTACAGTCAGGATGCAGGCGATGATGAACATCACTGTGTACCAGGGAATCGCAGTCTCAGGGGTGTACGGCCCGAACACGGCCTCAGGGGTCGTATGAAACTTGGCGAAGAACAGGTCCCATTTCGGCTTCGTGTACCTTATCTGAAACTCGTAGACCGGCTGGCCAAAGTAATGATTAACCAACTCAACGATGATCGGAGTGTGATGGGCGGACTTCGCAGCGTGTTCACCATGCTCAGCAGTCTTGGCAGTGTCCAGCAACCAGAACATTAATTGATTCCCTCTCGATGAATGATTGCGAAATAGAACTCTCTAACTGCTTCAACAAACAACGCCACGACGAAGCTACATAGCCCCGCCACAGTCGCCGGTAATGAGACAATATTTAACTGATACGCGGCGAACACAATTGCCCCAACCACGAAGTATCGCAAGACATACTGAACCAACTTAATCCGCGGCTTTGTACCCTGGCCCAAAGCGAGAGCGAAGCCAGCCGAAATGGAGTTCCGCATCCAATAGTGGTTAAGCAAAGAAAGGACGCCACCGACCAGAAGTCCGGTCGTTATTCGCCAGGGTGCGAACAGTGCGCTGATAATTACGGCTAACGCGGCAGCACCAGCCATGGTGCGGAAGATACGCCCATCGATACCGTTGTCAGCCGCGACTGAAAGCGCGCTCCCGCTCTGTTTGGTTCCAGTTTCTTTCATTAGCGAAGCGGGTGATTTTACACGGGCAATCGGCGAGTTGTCGAGTTAGGATAGCTTCGAAGTCAGTCTGACAAACTGATAAAAGCCGGCAACAGCGCCGAGTACAATGCCGGCGACCAACAACCAGGGGGCGGTCCCAAGCCACCAATCCAACAGCCAGCCGACACCACAGAAGCCAATGACGGACACGAACAGATTGAAAGCGGCTGCATAAGCAATACCACTCCGCCGGTTCGCTTCCTGATCGTCCTCACTCACCATAACAGTCTACCAACTCTCGCGTGTTAAGAAGTTCTTCGGCAGTTCGTAAAGCAAAGCACGGCGAGAGTGGCGCATGGAATCGTGAATGAAGCACACGTGCGTGCACCAGCACGCCTTGCCTCCATCAATAGCGTTCAGTTCCACTTCTCGCTCATGCGCAGCCCAAAGGGCTCCAAAGTCATAATCAAAATCGCTGAGGGTCGCAAACTTCTCACGCAGCTCACAAGCGCGCACATCCCCATTGTAGTCGATTACAGCGGTAGTCTCGCCGGCCGTGCAGGGGAATGGCCAGGCCGTCGGCGTTCCAAAGTTCGCGTGTTGAGTTCGGTAATGAGTCGTGATCGCGCCGACGTAAGCAACATTCTTAACGAACCGCTTGCTGGCGTCGTCATCGGCAAACATTCGATCCCCGTAACGCTTGGTCAAACGCGAGACGAACGAATACATACCGGGAAGTGACTCAGGCGGCACCTGCTTAATTTCATCACCGACAAGTGTTTCACCCCTGATGATATTGAAATACTGACCATCAAGTCGGAAGTTCTGCCACATGTATTCCCCAAGTTGTTCGATCTCGGTGTAATTCTCTGCACAGACGACGGTGTTGACGTTGAGGCGAAAGCGATCTGTGTATTTTTCCTTCAGAGGATAGAGCGACTCGATGCAATCGAGAGCCTTGCCCCAATTTCCCGGCACTCCCCGAATGCGATCGTGAGTTTCGCCATAACCATCGAGGGCAACGTTGAGATAGAGGTCCAGCGTGGGGTGCTTGCCGAGAGCCTGGTCAACAATCTCATAGACACGTGATTTGATCAGTGCGTTGGTAGGGATGATGACTCGATTGACGCCGTTGTTGGCAACAAACGTGTCGACAATCTCCGAGACGTCACGGCGCAAGGTTGGCTCACCGCCTGACAGCCACAGGTCGGTGATCGATGGCATGGTACGGGAGATCTTCTCAATCTGAGCGAAAGTCATGTCGCCCGGGTTATTCAATTCTTCGTGATAGAAGCAGGTCTTGCAGAATGCGTTGCACCGCGAAGTGACGAAGAGAATAACAGTGCCCAGGCGCAGATCACGCTTACTGTCTCGCAGAAGTTGAACTAATTGTACCGCTTTATGTGGCATAGACTTCAGTCTGTGAGCTTGCCTAAAGTATTCACCCGACCCTGAGTTCTTATCAACTTGATTCACAGACTAAAGTCTGTGCCACGAATGATGACAGCTTCGGTTGGTGATTTCAATTCATACCTAATTCCCCGCCACTCAATCTGCCGCGAAAACATGGCGGCAATACAGTTATACAGAAAGAGGGCTGACGTTATCGGCCAGAGAAGCAAATGAGCAGGCAACGTTCCGCTCAGCTCTTTGCTGTACTTTGCCAGTGGCAGCTGCACCGCCCGCAACCGGATGAAACCCTTAAGGGCCCCCAGGATGCAAATCAGGCAAAGCAGCAACAAGGAAAGCCAAAACGACAGCCCGAGAAGTGCTCGCATAGTAACCAGCACAATGCCACCGAAGAATACCGAGACAAAAAGCAAACTTCCTATGAGGGCCGCTTTCCACAGATGTGAAGCATAGACCCGGGTGATCTTCACCTGCCGTGTGGTGAACTCAATCAGTTCTCTAACGGTGCAGTCTTCCAGCGAAGCAGTCAAACAAGCCGGCACAAAGTGGATCGGCAGATGGGCTTCTTTCAACGCGTTGGTCAGCGCGAAGTCGTCCGAGACTGTGCCGCGCCACCGTTCTCTGATATTTAGACGTTCGAAGCTGTCGCGGCGGATGGCCGTCGAACCTCCCCAGCAAAAGTTCTTATCATCACTTTCCCCAAGCGCCGAGACAATCGACGCGTTCCAAACGGAACACAGGTGTGAAGCCAGACCTCCGTGCAAGGGAATAAACCAACGGTAACCTGTAGCAGCCCCGATCCGTTGATCGTGCAAGGGCGCAACGAGCGATCTGAGCCAGTGGGCCTGCGGCCGTGCGTCCGCATCAACAAAGACCATCACCTCGCTCCGAGAATCGATTTCGCCGACCGCTACTCGCAGGTTGTGGACCTTTTGTCCGCTGTCGACCGCGGCGCCGGCGATCACTACCTGGGTGGAAATGTTCCTTTCGTGCGAACGTCCAGGAGCCAATACGACCGATCGTTTCACATCTTCGATCACGCCTAGCGACGGGTCGCTCTTTTCGTCAGTCACGAAAATGATTTCGTAGTCAGGATAATCCTGGTGGAACAGTGCTGTGAGATTTTCGGGTAACCCCTGATCAAGTCCTCGTGTGGGAGCAATGATGGAAACAAAAGGTGTGAAGTCAGGAAGCGGCCGCGATGTATCGAGTCGGACATATTCCGCGAATCGTTTGCCCCCGCGGACAGAGAGGATGCCCAGCCAGATTACGATCGCCGCAAAGAAGTAGAAGACCAGCATGCTACCCACGCAGCTTACACCACCCAGGTTATTCTATTCCGCTGCGCGTATTCGCTTCCGCGACAGTTCGCTCAACAGCGCGACGAAATGATGCTCCGTCAATTGCGGGGTATCTATAGAGTTGATCTTCGATGCTGGAAAAGAGTTCTAGTAACCGCTTCGGTTCAATTAAACCGCGTTGAATCATTTCTTGAACGTCCCGAATGTCGGAATCATGCCCTCGCTCGATTTTGGCTAGCGCCTGAGCATAAAAATCGTAGTGAAAAAACCCAACCTTTCCTTCTTGCTGAATGAAAGGGCTTCGTTCCTGCCAACCTGGTAACGGCGGAATAAAATCATCTGGCGAGGCAAGCTCAATATTCATCTCCAGACGCTCCTTGAGGGCGGGCAAGATTTGCAGAATGTTGTCGCTGTCTGGGACGACCTTCAAATCTACGTCGATTGTTGAATCGCGCCAGCCCAACAAGACCGCGGTCGCTCCTCCAACCAGGAAAATCCGAACAGGCGTCGTGGCTGCGCTGCCCAGCGACTTGATGAAGCCATGCAGGCGAGGAGCGGTTACTTTTTGACGCATGCTGCCGCTCGTTCAAAGCTGACTAGCCTTCTAATCAGTGAATTGTATCGAGAGTGTGCGGCGTCAACATCGTCTTTCACCAGCAAATCATATAGCCGATGCTCGGGGTTTGATGGCACACGATCTGGCACCTGAAAGCCAAGTTGACGGAGACGAGGGGCGCCGATCGCTACCAGCAGAGCCGCGATGGTCTCGCGGCCATCGAGCAAGTCTTGCAGACCCGTATCAATAATGTCGCAACCAGGAAAGGCTGCGTTCATGGTACTCATTTCAACGCAAGCGAACTCAACGCCGCCAGGGGCGCAATCAATTTCTGCGTGAGATTGATCAGCGGCTGGGGATAGACCCCGATGAAGATTATTCCGGCCAGTGAGACGACCAGCGCTGTTCGCAGGGCCGGCGAGAGTTCGAGGGGTTGGTTATCAGCGATGCGGTCGCCGAGATACATTACCTTGATAAACCGGATGTAGTAGTAAAACGAGACGACGGTGTTGATGATCGCCCAAATTGCCAGCCAGTAGTACCAATTCTTGCCGTCGGTTTGTCCACGCTGTAATAGTCCGCCGAACAGAAAGTACTTCCCGATGAAGCCGCCGGTCATCGGCAGACCACCTAGTGAGAGCATGAAAATCGCCATCATCGCCGCCATGCCGGGCGCTTTCTGGGCTAACCCCGTCATGTCGTCAACATTATCACCGATGATTCCACGCCGTCGCAGGCTGATGATGATGCCGAACGCACCCATATTCATCAACGTATAAACCAGTAGATAGATCACCAGTCCCATGTAGCCATAAGCATTTCCCGCGACTAATCCCAGTAATAAGTAGCCCGCATTTGAGATCGACGAATAGGCCAACAGACGCTTTGAGTTTTCCTGCGTAACTGCCGCCCAGTTGCCGACCATGATTGTGATGGCCGCGACTAGTCCCAGCAGCGGCGCCCAGTCGTTCCTCATGGATGGAAGTGCTTCCATGAAGATTCGAGCGTAGAGCGCAAAACTCGCGGCCTTCGATCCGGTGGAGAGAAATGCAGTGACCGAAGTCGGCGCACCTTCGTACGCATCGGGCGCCCACATATGAAAAGGCACGGCGGCGATTTTGAAGAATAATCCAGCGGCGAGAGCGATCATTCCCAGAAGCAGCATTGGACGAAGCGTCCCCAAACCCGCCGTCGCTTCGCTACTCTCTCCTACTGAAGCAACAATTTCGCCTACGCTACGACCGATCTCGCCCAAGTTGGTAGAGCCGGCAATACCATAAAGCAAACTCATGCCATACAGCAGGACGCCCGACGAAAAAGCTCCCAGCAAGAAGTATTTCATGGCCGCTTCGTTGGAGCGTTTCTCGCGTTTTGTGAAGGCAACGAGGATGTAGAAAGTCAGCGCCATCAACTCAAGACTGATGTAAAGCGAGATGAGGTCATAGCCACATCCAAGAAACATCATGCCGACGGTAGCGAAGAGAACCAGGGCGTAATACTCGCCATGCTGCTCTCCTTCTATATCCAGGAAGCGAGTGGAAACGGCGATGGCCAGGGCCGCGGCCACGAGGAAGATGGATTTGAAGAGCAACGCGAAGCCATCGATACGGATCATCCCGTAGAAGCCATCGAGTGGCAAAATGTCGCGGTTGTACCACCATTGCACGCCTAAGGAAGCGGCGGCCAGGGCGATACCCACCAGAGCGAAATAGGCGATTACCTTGCTCTTGCGATAAGGAAGGATCACTTCCAGTACCAACGCGATACAGGCGCAGGTTGTCAGAATCAACTCCGGCACGATCAGTTGAAGGTCGGCCAGGTTGAATAGAGCTGTCGTGTTGGCCTGGAGAAATAACATTTTAGATTTTTGATTTCAGATTTTTGATTTGGAGTAACAGATCTCTCAAGTTGGATCCTAGACTCATAACGTTTCGTTGTTCAACTAAGGTCAATTATCAGGCGCTCCGGATCAGATCTAAAAACGTCATTGATCATTCTCCCAGTCCCTTTTGGTGCCAGTTCGTGTGATTTAGTGGATCGTTCTTATCTCTCAACGAAGGGAACGATCCACGAAATCACACGAACGAACACGAACAAGAAGTCAGCAATGCGAACTGCAAATCAAAAATCACAAATTGCAAATCTAAAATCACTTGACCGCCGCCCGTTGCGGTTCAGTCGGGGGCATGCCTGGAATCGGGTAGTTTGGACGAATCTGTTTGACCACGGCATTGACCGGTCGTTGTACAAACTCGAGAAAGGGTTTCGGGTAGACTCCGATCCACCAAGACATGATCACCAGCGGAATCATGTAGGCCCATTCACGACCGCTCATATCGGAGAGTTTCTCATTCTTGGGGTTATCGATGGTCCCGAAGAACATTCGCTGATAGAGCCAGAGCATGTAGGCAGCGTTCAGGATAATTCCCAGCGCACCCCAGGCGGCCCAGTAAGGATTTGCCTCGAAAGCGCCTCGCAACGCCAGAAACTCAGAGATGAACACGCATAAGAGAGGTAACCCGATCGCCGTCATCGCCATTGAAAGAAAAACTGCAGCATATCCGGGCATGACATGTGATAGTCCACCAAACTCCGCGACGTTTCTCGTGTGTCGCCGTTCATAAATAATGCCAACGAGCAGGAAGAGTGCGCCTGAATAGATACCGTGATTGATCATGTGGAGCACGGCTCCGTTGACGCCGTTTGGATTCAACGAAAAAAGGCCGAGCATCACAATCCCCATCGACGAGACAGACGAATAAGCAACTAGTTTCTTTACGTCCCCATCTTTCTTCACTACGAAGTACATAGCCGCCAACGCACCGTAAATGATCCCGACAATGGCCAGGAAAACCATTACGCTTCGCACACCGAAGGATCCAAAATAAGACTCGTCAGCGGAGGCGGCCGGAAACATCGGCAAGTTGAAACGAAAGAAGCCGTAGGTTCCCAGCTTAAGCAAGATGCCCGCGAGGATCACGGAACCGGCTGTCGGCGCCTCTACGTGCGCGTCGGGAAGCCACGTATGAAACGGAAACATTGGCACCTTGATCGCAAAGCCAAGAGCAAAAGCAAAGAACAGCAGCACCTGCATCGTCCCCATCGGTATCACGGAACCCATGGCTTGCATGTACATGATATTGAACGTGCCTGCTCCGCTCTTCGCCGCTGCCACGGCATTGTTAAGCATAGTGCTGGCTTCGCCACTTCCGATATTTGCAAGTGTGGCAGCGCTAATCTGACTCGCCAGGGCAGCGTCTTGTGTCAGAAAGTACATTTTCAAAACACCCAGCAGCATCACTACCGAACCGACCAGGGTGTAAAGGAAAAACTTGATGGCCGCATAAAGCCGGTTCTCGCCACCCCAGATGCCAATCAGGAAGTACATCGGCACGAGTGAAACTTCGAAGAAGAGGTAGAAGAGAAAAAGATCCATCGAAACGAATACGCCGACCACCGCGGTCTGCAGGAAGAGCAACAGAGCGTAGTATTCCTTCTCGCGTTTCTGGATATAATTCCACGACGAAAGTGCGGCAATCACTCCCAGCAGCGTGGTCAAGACGATTAACAATACCGACACGCCGTCGGCGCCCATTTGATAGCGCGCACCGATCACCGGGATCCACTGACAATCCTCCAGAAACTGCATACCGCCGACCGCGCGGTTGTAGGTCAGCAGAAACAGGGAGGCTACAAATGCCAGCCCGAACCAGGCGGTCGCAAACTTCTTAATTGCGTTGGCCTGATTTTTCTTGAAGAGCGCGAGAATGATGATCGCGCCCACGGTGGGCAACCAGGTGACGATGGATAGAGTGTAGCTTTTCATAAAGTGTTCAACGATCAGTGGTCAGTAGTCCGTTGGCCTTTGGTCTTAGGTCTTAGGTCTTAGGTCTTTGCGAATGTGATCGTTGGTTCGATCTGGTTCGTCGCAGATCCAAAGACCTAAGACCCAAGACCTAAGACCAAATGCCAACTGACTTTTTTTCACATCCCAATCGCAAATATCGTCCTTATCTTGTCGACAATGTCCGCGCCAAAAAACAAGGCCACCGCGGCCACCAATCCGATCACCATTACCAGAGCATAGTTCTGAGTGAATCCGGTCTGAGCGGCGCGAAACAACGGGGACATCAAACGCACAATGAAGGCGGCAATTGCGTTTACCAGACCATCGACAAAGTACTGATCGGTACCGCCCGTGATGCGACTGGCGAGGCGAGTCAACAATGCGGAACCGTTCACCGCCCCGTCAATCACCTTCGCGTCGAAAGCAAACACAGCTCGCGCCAAATCCATCGTGCGGCGAGTGATGGCCCAACCATAGATTTCGTCAACCCAGTATTTGTTGTAGCTCGCTTCGTAGAGTGGCTTGAGGCGTGATGCCCAGATATCAGGTAGGCGCGGGTTCTTGACATAGAACAGCATTCCGAGACCGATGCCTAATCCGGCAACGAGAAGCGAGATCACAATGAACAACCACTCTGCCGCCAAATGACTACCTAAGGTTTTTTCCGCAGCATGGGCCAGGTTGAATCCCTCTTCCCGGTGCGGAACCGCTGCACCTCTCGCGGTCTCTGAGTGTCCAGCTTGCGGCGCCGTGGCGACTGGGGACTCATGACTTGTCTCCTGCCGACTGCCTTCTGCCTCCTGCATACTGCTGTTTCCAAACTCGCGGGTCTCAGGATTCCAGATGATCGGATCCATGAAGTTGGCGATATTCATGCGTCCGCCCGGATGTTCGCTGCCGGTGATGAACTTGAAAGCTGGTCCGACACCTACGAACCCGCCAATTGTTGCTAATACAGCCAAAACCACGAGCGGAGCCACCATTGATCTAGGTGACTCGTGCGGCACATGTGCGTGATGACCCGGCGTCTCGTGGTCCTTATGAACTTCATGTCCCGGAGTGTGCTCGTGAGCGTTCAGAAATCTTTCCTTGCCCCAGAAAGTCATCGCCACCAGACGAGTCATGTAAAACGCGGTGCAGGTTGCGGCTATGGTTCCCACCAGCCATACGATCCACCCAACGGGAATCGCATCAGTTGATGCGGCACTCCAGAGGATCTCATCCTTCGACCAGAAGCCGCTGAAAGGAATGATGCCGCAGATTGCCAACCACCCGGCAAGAAACGTCATGTAGGTGTAGGGCATGTATTTCTTCAGGCCGCCCATACGACGCATGTCCTGCTCATGATGCATGCCGTGAATCACACTGCCAGCGCCGAGGAACATTAAGGCCTTGAAGAAGGCGTGCGTCATTACGTGGAAGATGCCGATGACAAAGGCGCCGACGCCGCAGGCCATAAACATGAAGCCGAGCTGCGAGACAGTCGAATAGGCCAGAACTTTCTTGATGTCGTTTTGGGTGATGCCGATCGTGGCGGCGAACAATGCGGTGGCCGCGCCCACCAGCGCCACGACCAACATCATTGTTTTGGAATGCTGGAAGATTACATTCGTGCGGGTGACCATGTAGAGACCTGCAGTCACCATGGTCGCGGCGTGGATCAGAGCGGATACCGGAGTTGGCCCGGCCATCGCGTCAGGGAGCCAGACATGAAGTGGTAACTGGGCGGATTTTCCACACGCTCCCACAAAGAGACCCAGGGCAATCCAGGAGAGGATGCCCCAATGCCAGAGACCTTCAATCGGATAACTCTTCGCCTGCGCAAATACATCTGTGTACTGGGCCGTGCCAAAGGTTGCGATCACGGCGAAGATGGCCAGCGCGAAACCGAAGTCGCCAATGCGGTTCGTAAGGAACGCTTTGCGTGAAGCATCAGCTGCTTCTTTGCGGTTGAAGTAGTAGCCAATCAGCAGGTAAGAGCAGAGACCGACGCCTTCCCATCCTACAAACATCATCAGGAAATTCGAACCCATCACCAGCACGAGCATCGAAAACATGAACAGGCCCATGTAGGCGAAGAAGCGATAAAAACCCGGATCACCGTGCATGTAGCCGGTCGCGAAGACGAAGATGCATAACCCGACGCCGGTAACCACCAACATGAAGATCGAAGAAAGCGCATCGAGCTGATAACTCCATTCGACATCGAGTATTGAGCTGCGTGGATTGTCCGCCACCGCTACCCCGATTAACTGTGGATTAGTTCTCTGCTCCGGTGGAATCTCAGCCAGCTTTCGTCTCGACTCTTCCTCGATCGCCACCAACATGCGCTCTTGTGACCCTTGCGTAATGTTGACTGCCCCACCTGGGATCCAGGTGAACTTAAAAGCGCCGTCCTGACTGGTCACGTAAGGATTGGGCCAGATCGAGTGACTGCCGAAGGCATATGAATACACTGCAGTGAGGCTTAGTAGAAAGGAGAGCGCAATCGAACCGACGGCAATGCCACCAATCAGTTTCTCTGAGAAACGAAACTTCCGCCCTAACAGTCCGTTGAGCGCCGTGCCGGCAAGGGGTAACAGTGGGATGAGCCAGATCAGCCGATGCATAAGTCCAATGTCCAATGTCCAATGTCCAACGTCCGCTGGCCTAATTGACTTTGGACATTGGACATTGGACTTTGGACTACCATTTCAAGATATCAATTTCATCTACCCAGATTGTTTCCTTATTCCGGTAAAGCGCGATGACGATGCCTAATCCGATAGCGGCTTCTGCCGCAGCAACAACTATCA
>JAMQPH010000756.1 GCA_023717605.1 Pyrinomonadaceae bacterium | reverse complement strand
GCCAGCGGATGCTAGCACTCACCTTAGCATTAGCCGTGATAGATGCGGGGGATTGCGTAAATATGCAAGGCCGTCGGTTCGCCACGGCAGCAAGTGACATCTTTGACTGAAGAGCAGTTGTTCTGATGCCGTAGGACAAGTCTTACCATGGTTCGGTTTTAAGCAGTTTCGATAATGTTGAGAGCTAGCATCCGCTGGCTACGGCAAGCGGTTCTGTGAGTTGAGGCCCCTATCCGCGCCTGGATCTAAACTATCCACCAAACCGCCGTTGGTGGGATTTGGACTTAAAAGAAGCCCGCGAGAGTGTTAACTCCGCGGGCTTTTGAATCCGATCTGAATTCTGTTCCGTTCCACGCGCTAGTGCTTTTTGCCTGCCGTGTGGTGGGAGGATTTTGCGGCTGTTAGCTTCTTCGTTGGCTGCTTCAGTTCAACGACAATGACTTCAAAGGCCTGGTCAGTCGTGTTTTCAGGCAGGTGAGTAGTCGCTGGTGTCCAGAGCGCCTCTCCGGCCTTTCGAACAACGTCCTGCGTTGTGCCATCCGCAAGCGTAAACTTCACATTGGTGTCTGTCACAAAGATGGCAACTGCATTCGGATGCCCATGCATGACGGACTTCTCGTGCGGTTCAAGTTTCGCGCGAAGGACGCGCACCTGGGAATTTTCAAACTCTACCTTGTAATGCTTTGAGTCAACTTTCACCGGGTCCTGGGCCATAACCACCGATGCCAGGCACATGATGAACAAAGCCGTGGCTAGTACTTTAATCATTTTGGGAGTCTCCTTTGGAGAAACATGATGCGACCTTGACGAGCGGCGAGGTTCTATCCCAGAAGAGTTCGTTAGTCAAGAATAAAAAGCGGGAACGATCCACGAATCGACACGAAGCAACACGAAAGGTTAGTGGCATTTCGTGTGTTTCGTGGATCGTCTGTCGCTTTGGTTACTGGTAAGATATGACGCGTTTAAAGCCAGTCCCTAAATGCTGCTGATCGAACAGAACATCGCCCAATCCTTCCAATCTCCAATCGTGCGCGTATTGCTGGGCGCAATCGCGTTAGGACTTCTCTACATACTTTGGAGGGAAGTGCGGAAGATACCGGCCAAGCTCTTTACACTAATGGCCACAGCCTTCGTGGATATGCTCGGGCTGCTGATGATCATTCCGTTGCTGCCGTTTTATGTGAAGACGTTCGGCGGTTCCGGTGTCGATGTTCTGGGAATTCATTTTGGCATCGGGACTATAGTCGGATTCATCATCGCCGCATTTACTGTCGCGCAAATGGTGAGTGCCCCGATTTGGGGCCGGCTCTCTGATCGAGTGGGACGGCGGCCGATTGTGTTGATCGCTCTGGGCGCGTCAGGCGTCGCGTACCTGATTTTCGGTTTCGCGAATTCTCTTCTTCTTCTCTTTCTCTCGCGCATTGTCCAAGGCGCCGGCGGGGGAACCGTCGGCGTGATGCAAGCCTACGTAGCTGACTCGACCGATCCAAAGGATCGAGCACGCGCTTT
>JAMQPH010000750.1 GCA_023717605.1 Pyrinomonadaceae bacterium | reverse complement strand
GGTATTCAATTTCAACGTCTTTCTTCTCGCGGATTGTCCGCTGCGTGACTTCCTGAAACTCCGCTTGATCGTCGGGATGAACCCGTTGGAACAATTCTTCGTTCCGCGGCAGACCAACCCGTGGGTCGAAACCTAGAACGCGGTAGCATTCTTCCGACCAGTAGCGGATATCCCTTTCGGCACTCCAGGCCCAACTGCCCGTGTGGCTGAGTCTCTGCGCCTCCGCCAGATAGGCCTCACTTGCCCGTAGCGATTCTTCAGCCCGTTTGTGATCCGTCATGTCAGTCACCGCGCCCACAAATTCGCGGTTGCCGGAGGCATCCTGTATTGCGCGAGCCAGGGCGTGGACATACTTGGCTCTCCCATCAGGCAGCTGCAAACGATAGGAATGCTCAAAGTCGGGCGTGCCTCCGGAAGCACGTTCAATGACTGACTGAAAGTCGGCGCGGTCCTCTGGATGAACGCGTTGCCCCACCAATTCTATTGTTGGCGTAACCGCTTGGTCGTACTCAAAGATGCGATAGGTTTCGGCTGACCAGATAAGCTCGCCCGTGTCGGGTTTCCACCCGAAGCTGCCTGTGCGACTAAGCCTTTGGGCCTCCGCCAGATAAGCTTCGCGGCGTCGCAGCTCCTGAGTCAGGAGTTCGTGCTCCGTGACGTCCATCCCCGTACCGATAAACTCCTGGACCGCCCCGGCGTGAGTCGCCGGGCTGCCAACGCAACGTACGCGGCGAATCTCTCCGTCCGGCCGCACAATGCGCTTCGTGAAGTCGAATCCGCGATGCTCTGCAAACATCCCCCGAATGGTTTCCGCGACGAACTCCCGATCCTCGGGGTGTACCAGCGCCAGATACTCGTCTAGCGTTGGAGGCTTGCCGCGCGGGTCGAGGCCGTAAATCTGGAACAACTCGGAAGACCAGTACTCGAAACCAGCAGTGTTGAATGCCCAGCTACCCGTGTGCGCAAGCCGCTGTCCCTCCGCTAAGTAATGCTCGGCTTGCTTGTGCGCTTCAATGTCGAGGTTAATCCCGATCCAATACAATAGCGTTCCATCTTTCGATCGGAGAGGTTCGACGCGACTGAGGAACCAGCGGTACGTTCCTTGAGAGTTGCGTACTCGAAAGCTCACCTCACCCGCCGAGCCTGTCGTGAGACAGGTCGACCAGACTCTGCGTGTCTCATCGTGATCGTCCGGATGTGATAATGGGATATGGGAGTCCCACGCTGCGCCGGTCGCGACCCCGAACCGAAGAGGGTGATCCTTCGGGAGGCCTAAGTAATCCGCCCATCGTTCGTTTACAAAGGTGAGCGCGCCGGCCGGAGCCGCGTACCAGGTGTGCGCCGGAATCATATTGAGCGTGGTTTGCAACCGCGCCTCAAGCGAGTCCTTAGCGCCTTGGGTCTGCAGCTCGGTGGGGAACGGTTGCGACATTCGCGTATTTGGCCACCAGTGAGCGGTAAGAGCAACCATCCGCGACCGAGGTGAGGGATGGATGTCCTACGGCACCGAGTCATGGCAGCCGTAAGCGGGAGCTTCGTGGCGGTCGTCGAGGCGGGCGCGTTCACGCGCGCGGCGG
>JAMQPH010000737.1 GCA_023717605.1 Pyrinomonadaceae bacterium | reverse complement strand
TCACACGCGGGTACGGGAGGAGATCGGGGATCTGCTTTTCGCGGTAACAAATATTGCTCGCCATCTTCACGTCGAACCGGAAGCTGCCTTGAAATTAACCAATAGAAAGTTTCGGCAGCGCTTCAATCATATTGAAAACAGATTGCAGGCGCGCGATCAGAGTTTCGCATCGGCAACACTAGAGGAACTTGAAACCCTGTGGCAGGAGGCTAAGAAGTAAGCAGGAGCAGACGGCGGAGGCACTAAAGCAGGAATGAGCCGCGGATTTGCGCGGATGAACGCGGATCAAGCGATGACCAATTAGGGCTAGGTGATTTCCGGCTTTTGTTTGAGTGCACTGTCACACTCTTCAGATTCGCGTCATCCGCGTTAATCCGCGGCTAAGATCTGATCCGCACCTAAAACAAAAGCCCGCTCGAAAGCGGGCCTTTTCTACGTGGACTTTGACGTTCAGCTAGTCGCTTAACCGAACTGAACGAAGAATGTTGTTGAAGGAGGAAGTAAAGCTTCGCGCTTCGCTCTGCGGAGCGACCGCGACCATGTAAAACAGATCGCCGTTCCGTAACTGGGTCGTGATCAGAGTTATCGACTCAGTCTGCCGAGTGGCCTCGTTCACATTAGTGAGTCCAACACTCAAGCCAGCCCGCCCGGACATGGTGAGCCGTTGAAAGTTTGTCGACTGCCGCAACCCGCGATTTCCCTGCGCCAGACTATTAATCAGCTCCTGAGTTGCCTGTTGTAAATCGCGACTCTGCGTTCGGGAAACACCAAAGCTAACTCCATGAGTAAAGACTGCCTGGTTCTGATACTGTCCGTAGCCACCCTCCGGAGAAAACCAGACGGCGTTGTTGTCTCCTAACTTTCTCCAGTTGTCCGGCACGCTCACAGTCAGAAATCCAAACTCGTTATAACTGCGATAGCGCGTAGACGGATAGTCCACACGCCCACGCGGCGCATCCTCCGGATAATTTCCTGGGCCTTCTGAAGGGTAACGCTGGCCGCTGCGTGCAATCTCAGCCATCGAAGGCGCGCCTTGATATCCTCGGAGCTTTGCCTGGACGCGAGCAAACTCTCCGGAATCGCGGATGGGATTTTGCACCCGCAAATACTGGGCTTCCTGGTTAATGCGTGCGTAGCGATTCTGCGGACTTGGGTGGCTGCTTAAAAACCCCCCGCTGCTCCCACCACCCTGCCGTTCAATCGTTTGAAACATAGCCGCCAGGTCACGCGGGTCGTAACCGGCGCGGGCCATTATCTGTGCGCCCAGAATATCAGCCTCGGTTTCATATTCTCGACTGAACTTTAAGAAGTAGACGCCGACGCCCTGGCCGGCAATTTGTGCGGCGGCTCCTGCTGGTCCACCGATGACCTGTCCAGCAATTCCAAGAATTCCGGCAAGCGTACCGTATTTCTGACCTTTCGTAGCTTGTGCGGTACCGTGACGTAGAGCCACGTGAGCAGCCTCGTGGGCCATGACGCCGGCCATCTCACCTTCCCGGCGAGCGGCTTCGATCATTCCGCGATTGATGTACATAGGACCACCTGGAAGGGCGAAAGCGTTGATATCGCGCGCATTGATAACGCGAAAATAGTATTGAAATCCCGGATGCCGAAACTCAGGAGGCATAGCCGCAACTAAACGATTGCCCACTCGCTCAACGTAGCTTTGCACCTCCGGATCACGCAGTAATGGAAACTGCCGTTCAGCCTCGGCGGCCGCCTGCCGTCCCAGCTTAATGTCATCCTGAATACTATATTTGTTACTGTGAAGCTTGAGCCTGGTCTGTGGATAGACAGACACAGGCATCAGGAAGATCGCACATACTGCGAACCACGCGATCAACATACGAGTTCTTTGGTTATTGTTTCTAATCATCTTCTCTCTCCGTCTTGAAACTTATCGCTTCATACTAGCGCCGCTAAGCCGTTGGGAGAGGCGGGATGGCCGCACGGTTTGATGAACTAACCTCGTGCCTGGTTTACCGATCGTAAGAGTTGTCACACACGCGCCCAAACTGCACCAAATCGTAACATTGTTACACCGCCCGAGAACGATTTCACATCAGAGGTTGCAAAGCACAACAGTTTGCTGGTTCCGGCGTACATACTAGCAAGAGGGGTGCCAAACGGCCTCCTAACTCTTGTTGCGAGGCTCGATGCGCTGGTTGAGCCACTGGGCCGGCTCGGTTATGGGAGCGATGCGGTGGGGCTCGCCTTTCCATACCCGAATCATCGAAATAATCAGGAAGATAGTCGCAGCAGTACTGAACAAGGATCCACCTATTGAGCTGTCAGTTATCGCTCCGATAACACTGAAAAGCGTTTGGATCACCAGGATTAGGATGTGCAGAGCCAACCCCTGAGCGGCGTGAAATCGAACTTTCAATTCCTTCCTGGGAACCAGGAACAACTCAATTAGAGACGCCACCACGCCTATGTAGAAAGGCGCATAAGGCAGCATCACAGCCCATTTTTCAGGTATTCCTACACCGGCCACCGGGCGCGAAGTGGGCCTCAGATTAACCTGAGGCGGTAAGTAGGGAGTGGCGTGATAAGGCGCTGGTGGTGAATAAGTTGGGGGCACAAATACTGAAGGATAAGCTGAATCCCCTGGTGGTGTATCGAAGGTTCTTGTAGGCGCCTCGGAGTAAATGTTACTCCGCGCACTTTCGTTCGAGGAAGAACCCACCTCCCGAGTGGCTCCCCTTACTTCCTGAGTATCAGGGCCGCTGTCGTCTTCACTCCACGATTCTTCCACTTGTCTAACATAATCCGGATCAAGTGGATTGGTGTCGTACTTGGTTTTTTTGCTTTCCATCACCCAAAATCTCTACGACTGTTTCAACGGCGCAGTTCCAATTTTACTCGTCAGATACAGCATACTCAACCTGCTGCCAAGTCTTGTCACGTTCAGAAATCCGAAAGCCTTTCATAATCGGCTTTGCCCCACCCAGTCCTATGATCAGGTAGGTCGCTGCGGGGTAGTAGGCGAGTCGGACGTCTGTCTCAGAGGGCACCGGCTCGGTCGCGCGCGGATGGGAATGATAGATAGCCAGAAGTTGTTCACCGCGCTCACGCATTTGCCTCTGAGCGGCAAAGAGTTCTTCTGGTGCGGCTTCGTAAGCTGATTGGGGATCGCTCGCGACATTGCGCAGGGGATGGACGGATGTGGCGCGATCGTTAGCACCGCCGATCAAACCACAGCACTCGAACGGCGTGGATTGTCGCGCATGCGCAACAATCTCTTGAACCTGGACATTCCGAAGGGTAATCATTCACGCGAACAAAAAACTCATTAGTCCTTCACGACTCTAAGACGCAGTTCTTCCAACTGTTTTGGATCCACTTCACCAGGCGCATCGATCATCAAATCGGCGGCCGAGGCAGTTTTCGGAAATGCCATGACGTCGCGGATGTTGTCCGTGGGCACCAGCACCATCATGAGCCGTTCGATGCCCGAAGCGATGCCACCGTGCGGGGGCGTGCCGTACGAGAGAGCTTCCAGAAAGAAACCGAAACGCTCGCGCGCGGTCTCTTTCGACATACCCAGCGCCTTAAAAACGATATCCTGAACGTCACGCCGGTGAATACGAATCGAGCCGCCGGCTACCTCCACCCCGTTGATTACCGCATCGTAAGCTTTGGCCCGAATCCGGCCGAGCAAATCCGATTCACTGCTGTTGACAGCTCGCTCAAACAGCGAGACGTCGTCGTCAACCGGCGAAGTGAAGGGATGATGCATGGCGTAATAGCGCCCATCATCTTCGTGGTACTCAAACATGGGAAACTCAGTCACCCACAAGGGCGCGAAAACTTTCTCGGGAATTAGTTTCATTTGGCGCGCAATTTCATTTCTCAGCGCGCCCAGACTAGCAGTAACGGTTTTTGACTTTCCAGCTACAATTAAGACCGCGTCACCTTTCTCGGCACCAGCGGTCTGCGCCATGTTTGACACGACATCAGCCCCTAACGCTTTGAGCAAAGAGGAAGAGATCTCATCACTCAACCGGATCGAGCCCAGGGCCGTGGCTCCATAGCGCTTAACAAATTCCTGCAGCTCATCGAGGGCCTTGCGTGAAAGACCCGCGCCTCCGCCAACCACGATTCCCTTCACCTGTCCGCCAGTCGCCAGGGCTGAAGCGTAGGGAGTGAATGTGGTCCCTTCCAGCGCCGAAGATAGATCTCGCAGCTCCATTCCTTGAATCCGCAGATCGGGTTTGTCTGAACCATATCGCTTCATCACCTCCGCATAACTGAGCCTGGGAAATGGGACCGACAAATCAGCGCCAATCAATCGAAATACACGGGCAAACAAACCCTCAATCAAGGCATAAACCTGTTCGGGTGTGGCAAAACTCAACTCAACATCGAGTTGGCTGAACTCAGGCTGCCGGTCGGCACGCAGGTCCTCATCACGAAAGCAACGCGCAATCTGAAAATACTTGTCCAAACCCGCAATCATGCAGATCTGTTTGAAAAGCTGTGGTGATTGGGGCAACGCAAAAAACTTACCCGGCTGGATGCGGGCCGGAACGATGTAGTCGCGCGCGCCCTCAGGCGTCGACTTGATCAGATTGGGGGTTTCGATTTCGAGGAATCCCTGCTGGTCCATGTAGTGCCGAATCTCAGCCACTACCCGATGCCGGAGTTTCAGATTTGACTGCAGTTGAGGCCGGCGCAAATCCAGATAGCGATACTTCAAGCGCAGGTCTTCGCTAGCGAGAGAGTCCGTTGACGCGTCCAGTTGAAACGGTAGCGTGCGCGCGTCGTTGAAAATGTAAAGCTCGCGAGTTTGTACTTCCACCTCGCCTGTAGCAAGTTTCGGATTACGTGCACTTTCATCACGCAATACGACTTCGCCCAGAACTGCGATGACATATTCGCCGCGCACGTCCCTGGCCTTAGCGTGGGCTTCCGGGGACTTTTCGGCGTTGAATACAACTTGAGTTACTCCATCGCGGTCGCGAAGATCGATAAAGCTGAGTTCGCCGAAGTCGCGCCGCCGCGCCACCCAACCCATCAAGGTAACGTTCTTGCCGACGTCTTCTTTGCGTAGCGCTCCGCAAGAATGGGTGCGCTGTAAATTTCCGAGGTTATCCAGCATGTTGAAAATATTAAGAGTTGATTCAGTTTTAAGACTATCCGCAGATTACGCAGATAAAATCAACGATCCACGATCACACCAACATTATTTGGGGCCGTTTCGAGGAATTCGTGGATCGTCACCTTTGTTGCAGCTCTCAGCTGAGTAATCTGCGGATAGTCCTCTGTTCGGTTTGGCCCGGTTAACCTGAACGAGGCGAGTAGGCACCTTGCAATTTAATCAAGCTTTTTTTGAGTAATCTCGATCAAATTGCCACCGGGATCACGAACATAAAAGCGTTCAATACCAGGAACTGGCCTCGGATCAGGTAGGATCTCGATTGCCGCGGACGCCAGGTATTCCTGCGCTCGATAAAGATCCTCAACCATGAAGCAGACATGCCGGGTGCTGGACTCTTCGTTGAGACCATCTGCGAGTGATAGGTGCAATTGCACGCTGCCCAGCTGATACCATGCACCGCCTCGCCCGCGTGATGCCTGGGGCTTTGGTACTTCTTCGAGACCGAGTTTGGCACTGTAGAAGTCCTTCGCGGCCTGCTCAAGTGCGCGTGGCACGGTTACATTCACATGATCGAAGTTGACGATGCCTGCTGACATGTTTTCGACTGCCCTCCGCTTGGCATGATCTCTATCACAGTTTGAAGTGTGGATTCTCGATGATACCAAAGACGTTTCCAAATGGATCCTTTACAGTTCCCACTTTTATCCCGCCTCCAACCTCTTGCACTTCGTCATTAGTGATCGCACCGAGCTCGAGCAGCCTTTGATGAGCAGCGGCGGCATCCTCAACGCCCCAATACGCTACCACGCCGTCCGACTTGCTTGCAGAATTCGATTCGGCCGGTTGCAAGCCAAGTTCATAACCGGCCACATTGAACCCCACATAAAAAGGCTCATCGAAATAGGGCTTGAAGCCTAGAATTGAACTATACCAATCCCTGGCCTTTTCAATGTCGTCCACGTGATAGATGGCAGTGCGTAGTCCCAGGAACATATTTCTCCTCTTTGGTGGTCGGCAGTTCTTTGGAGTGCGCCGGCAGAGCGAAGCGTCGACGGCGCTTTGATTTACCCGCTGTTTTGATTTCCTTGCTTCATATTCCAACCTAATCCAAAGCGGTGTCGCGCTGCGCTTGCCGCCGCACTCCAAATTAGTCGTCCTTTGGCTCAGTTTCATTAAACCTGGCAGCGGCCTCAAAGCGATGCGCATCCTTGTCGACATTCTTCTCGAGATACTTATTGAACTCCACTGATTTGTTCTTCGGTATGCTCAGGGACTTCCAATCAGCCGATCTGAAATGCTTGGCAAGAAAGACTATCTGCCCAATGTGATGTGGGTAATGCGCCAACTGCCGATTGATGGCCTGCACGACAGTATGTGGCTCGCCACGGATCGTCAGCGTACGCAGGAGATCTTCTGGTTGCAGCGCTTC
>JAMQPH010000735.1 GCA_023717605.1 Pyrinomonadaceae bacterium | reverse complement strand
GATGCCTGTGATCACGGCGCCGAGTTCGACAACGCATGTGCTGGCGGCGCTGGATACGACTAGGCCGGCGCCGGTAAATCCGCCGCATCATTACCGGATCCAGGGGATCCATTTGAGGAAAGATGACGAGACAAAACGCAGCGCCACGCTGATGAACATCGGAACTGATGGGTCGGTAGGTATTTCCAGACTTCCTCACCACTTCATTGTGGATCGCTGCTGGTTTGATGGTGGAGCCAGCGATAGGTCTGAAGTGACCAACGGGTTGAGGATTTATGCCAACTCGGTATCGGTAGTGGACAGCTATGCGGGGGATTTCCGGCTGATAGGATCCGGTGTAGACACGGCCGCGATCACACCGGTGACGGGACAGGGGCCACTGGCGTTTGTGAATAACACGATGATCGCAACCTCAGAGAACTTCAATATAGCCGGGGGTGCGGCGGAAAGAGGGGCAGCCACAATATCCAATGCCACCACAACAAGTTGCACTCTATCTAACGTGAGCAATCTGGAGATAGATCAGGATATCGCTTTGCCGGTGGGTGGAAAGTTCAGTGCAGTGAACAGCACGATAATTCGCTCGATAAGCGGGAACAACGTTACCTTTGATGCCATTGCCAGTGCGCCGGACAATGGCGGGATGGCTGAATGGATACCTCAGCCGTCATTCATCGAGTTTCGGCGCAACTACCTCTACAAGCCGCTGAAGTGGTGGCCGAGCCATCCTACCTGGAATGGAATTAACTATCAGATCAAGAATTTGTGGGAGACGAAGTTCAGCCGCTATGTGGTGGTTGATGGGAACGTGATGGAGAACAGTTGGATAGCCGACCAGGGTTACGCGATTGCTATCTCACCCCGTAATCGTTCCGGAGGTGAGTCGTACGCAGCGGTGGTGAGGGAGATGCAGTGGTCCAACAACATCATCAAAAACGCCGGGAACGGCATCAACCTAGCGTCTGATGACTACGGCTTATACTCAACTCAAGGGACGACCGACATCACGTTTCGGAACAATTTGTTTCAGAACGTGGGAAGGAACTTCGACCCGACGGGAGGTGCCCACATGTTGATAAACATGCAGAACTCCAATATTCGGTTGAAGCGAATCTTCCTCATTCATAATACTCACGACAACGGGCCGGACAACAACTACGAAATGATCACAGACTTTGGGGACAGCGGCGGTGCTGACGAGTCGATGTGGATAAACAATGTGCACCAGCACGGCGGCTACGGTTTCCGCAGCAACTTCACCGTCGTTGATTCGGCGGCGAACATCAGCCGATTTCTACCTTCAGCCGGCGGTGTGAACTGGAACCGAAATCTGATTGTAAACTCTGGTGGAGCAATCTATCCGTCTACGGGAGTCTACACGACGGGTTCATGGACCGGTCAATTCCAGAACTACGCCGCTGGTGATTTCACACTGGCGGCCGGTAACCCTGGGATTGGAATGGCTACGGATGGAACTGACATCGGTGTCGACATGCCGTCATTATACGGATCCACGATCGGTACAGTGTCTGGTGTCTGGGATGGCACAGTCCCAACACCAACGCCCACTCCGTCTCCCAATCCAAACCCGACGCCGAATCCAAACCCGACGCCGAATCCAAGCCCGACGCCGAATCCAAACCCGACGCCAAATCCAAACCCGACGCCAAATCCAACCCCGACGCCGAATCCAACTCCCACGCCCGGGACAGCAGAAATAGTTTGGGTGGACGATTCAATGCCGGCAGGAGCAAGAACTGACATTCTTAGTGATCCGTGGAACTGGGTTGGCGCTAGCCCCTCTCCCTATTGCGGAGCACTAGCAAATCAGTCGACCCTGTACGCTGGAATACACCAACAGTATTTTTTAGGGGCTACAGCTACATTAACCGCAAATACAGGAGAGGCACTGTTTGCGTATGTCTTCATCGACCCAAACAACATTCCCAACGAAATCATGCTGCAATGGAACGACGGCGACTGGGACCAACGGGCTTATTGGGGCATCAACATCCTAGACTTTGGTGGAGCAAATAATACGAACAGTCGCCGATACATGGGCCCAATACCAGCAGCGGGAGAATGGGTTCGCCTCGAAGTACCAGCCAGCCAGGTAGGTCTCGAAAATAGATCGATCAACGGTTTGTCCTTCACTCTGCACGGCGGACGTGCTACGTGGGATCGCGCGGGCAAGACTTTGGAAGCTTCTTCAACCCAATTCGGACAAAGTATCTTGAGAGCGAAGAGGGACGGGCAGGATTTGAGTAACCAGCTGGCGTCTTCTGGCGGCGGGGCCGCACCAGGTGGCGGCAGGGCTTTTGCAACGAACGCAGTGGAGACGCAACCCCTCGAGGTATTCATTGCCGAACTCCAAACGGCGGTCACCCACTTTAACGCGGAGCGGCAGATATTTCCCGCAGCCGCCAGAGTCGAGGTGCAACTCGCCACCGCGCTTCAACGTGCCCTCCAGGCTCACGTGTCATCCCTGGCTGGAGACCTACCTGGAGTTAGGAGCCAACTGCGGGCAGCAATTAATCATTTAGAGTTGAGCGTTGTGCTCATTACACGCCCCAATGTTAGTAACCCGATTGACGTCCCCTCCTACGTCGTGCGTCAGCATTACGTGGATTTCTTTGATCGAGAACCGGAGCAGACTGGGAACGATTTTTGGATTAACCAATTCTCCGCCTGCGGTACCAATGCCCAGTGTTTTGAGGATAAACGCATCCACGTCTCCGCGGCGTTCTTCCTTTCGATTGAATTCCAGCAGACGGGTTACTTTGTCCATCGTCTGTACAAGTCGTCTTACGGGCGTTTCCCGTTGATTGCGGAGTTTATGCCGGACAACGCTCTCATCGGACGGGGAGTCATCGTCGGGACGGCCGGTTGGGAAGCGAGACTCGCGGCCAATAAGGATCAGTTCCTTCAGAGTTGGGTCCAACGAAGCAACTTCAATGCACGTTACGCCTCTTTAACAAACGAGCAATATGTTGACGCGCTGATTGCTAACCTCGGCGTAACAATCGATCCCGTGCAGCGCAATGCGTGGATTCTTGATCTTGCGAACGGATCGTCGCGAGCAACCGTTCTCGGCCAACTGGCACAGAGTGAGGCCTTCTCGCGAAGTGAGTTCAACTCCGCCTTCGTCTTGATGCAGTATTTCGGTTACCTGAGGCGCGATCCCGACACCTCCGGGTTCAACTTCTGGTTAAACAAACTGAACCAGTTCAATGGCAATTACCAGAGCGCGGATATGGTTAAGGCATTTCTCGCTTCCTCGGAGTATCGAAGCCGTTTCAGTCTCTAAGATTCGTTACCCGCCGTTCCAAGGCTCAAGCACGCCTAGCGTATTACCCTTCAATCCCCTTCCACTAAAGCGGGCGACTCGAAAACGAGTCGCCCGCTTTTCATTGCCGCCAGATTGGTATCACCCCCGGAGTGGTGCGATTTCTATAGTACTGGAGTCCCCATCCCACCTTCAGCGCCGTTCGGGAGGGCGGAACCAACTTGACTGGTACTCATTTGATATCATTCCGGCCCTCCCGAACGGCGTAGGGTTTTCATTCTGCCCCTGTCTATAGA
>JAMQPH010000733.1 GCA_023717605.1 Pyrinomonadaceae bacterium | reverse complement strand
ATCGGCGACAACTAATCTCGGTGTCGCCCTGGGTCCGGTACTCGGTTCATTTGCTATCGCGTTAGGCAAACGCGACTTGATGCCGGGACCGTCCACACTCCAGATGGGCCACGCCGCTCCCGGAATCATGGCGGCGACACTGTGTTTGCTGAACATCATTTTCGTGGCCCGCTACCTCACCGAATCGCGTGACCCGACGGTTCACGAACCGACCGACGAGCCGCCTCGCACGTCTCGCCAGGCCGTCTGGCGGGTCATCTCCGAGCCCAGTGAACCTTCATCTCGGCTGATTTTGATTTATGCGATTGCGATTGGTGCGTTCCAGGGTAGCTTCTCGGTGCTGGCGCTCTTCTTAAACGCTCGTTTCCAGGTTACCGAATTGACAATCGGATATTTCTTCATGTATGTCGGTGCCATCTCCGTCTTCACTCGCGTGCTGTTGCTCGGACGGATGGTGGATTGGCTGGGCGAAGCCAAGCTGTCGCGACTTGGACTGGTACTGCTCGCCTCTGGTGTGCTCGGGATGCCGCTGTCGCGCAACCTTGGGATGCTGGCAATCGCAGTCGCACTCATTCCGCTGGGTACAGCTTTCACTTTCCCGTGCGTAACGTCACTGCTGTCACGGGTGATTCGCCCCAAAGAGCGTGGGCTTTACATGGGGATGCAACAGACGTACGGCGGTGTAGCGCGTGTTATTGCGCCGCTCTTCTTCGGGTGGGCATTCGATACCCTCGGTGTGTCGTCACCATACTTTTTCTCATCCGCGTTTATCGCGGCGACGATCTTTCTTGGTTTCGGCCTCGACCGGTATGCGAGGCATGAAGTTGCTTCGCCGGCGGAACCAGCCACCACAATCACAAAGCAGGAAGCTTGATCGACTTGAAGTCTTCGGGCAGTTCAAACGATCCACGAAACGACACGAAATAACACCACATTATTCGTGTGGGTTCGCGTGATGTCGTAGAGCTTGCCGTAGCCAGCGGATGCTAGCACTCACCTTAGCATTAACCGTGAGAGGGGCTGGTGAATGCGTAAGTAAATCGGCTCGTCGCGGCGGCAGATAACATCTTTGCTGAAGCGGCTGATCTGATGCCCTACGACCAGGTCTTACATAGGGTTTGAGCAGTCTCGATAAATGTTGAGAGCTAGTATCCGCTGGCTACGGCAAGCGGTTCTGTGAGTTGAGTGCTCGTATCCGCGCAGCTGCGACTACCCCTGGGAAGTCGCCGGGATTATTTACCAAAAATGTATGTCCAGGATTCCTGGGCAGGCATTTTGTGTGTTATTTACAAGGTATCGGTAGGCCTTCTGAAGTGGAGTTGCGCAGGCTCTCAATAAAAGTGTGGTTCGAAACGAAGGAAATTTGATAGGATCGCGCTGTCATGCGGTGCCCGAGATGCAAGAGTTCACGTATTCAGCGTGGTTACGACGACGCACCGCTGCCCCTACGCGTTATGGGTCTGCGGGAACTTCTTTGCAATAAGTGCGGTTTGGAATTCAAGGGCCTCGATCCATTCGGCAGATTAGAGAGGTCACCTCAGTACGAGATAGACTGCAGTGCTACTCGGCGCCGTGTCCCCAGATACGCTGTTCACCTACCAGCAACTATACATCTTGCAGAGAAAAACACGGACACAGGTAAGGTTTCCTACTCCCCACCCTCGAGAGGCCACTGTGAGTCGATTAGCAAGTGCGGGCTAACCTTATCTTTCCTCGGGACACGCTTCACGGAGGAAGAAGTTTCTCGTATTGGACAGCTTCTCTTTGTGAGTATCGATCTGCCCAATGGTCCAGTTGATGCTGTAGTATCTATCGTCGCATACGAGGTTTACGGTGGAGAACAACGTAAGCGGCTCGTAAGCGCGTCTGTGTGTAACATGAATGACAGCGATACCGCCCGGCTTGTCGCCTACCTCGACAAATGCGCAGAGAGAGAACCCGTGCTAGTCATGGACTAGAGAGCAATGTGATCGTTGAGAACCGAATCATTTTTCCATTTCTCATTGTCCATTTTTCATTTCGACATTTTTCTGAAGTTGAATTCGTGCTGTTTTGTGTTTATTCGTGGATCGTTCCCTTAGTTACACTCAACGTAAGTTTGTCAGTCCATAACGCGAGCGGGGGTAGACCGCCCTTCCCGACCTGCGAATTTCTATTCCTTGAGAGGCAAACGTGATCGGTTCAATTGTTTCGCTGCTTCTGCCGTGAGTGGTATTTTTGAGCAAAGCCCCTGGGAAGGAGTTTTTCCTTGTGTTTGGACCGCCGTTTGAACTAGATTGCTAGTCAGCCCCATCTCACGGCCCCAATCAGTCAAACCTCAGTAAGGAGATTATCGATGTTGGGTGAACTGTGGGATACCTTTGTGTTGATGATTCCCGTTTTCTTTCTGCTGACGATTATCTTCAGCGCCGGCTTCGTAATAGGCCGGATAAGTAAACGAGCGCAATAAACTACGCAAAGACGCAAAGGGGGCAAAGACGCAAAGAAGAATGCGTTTTAGACTTTGCGTCTTTGCCCCCTTTGCGCCTTTGCGTGAACCTGCCGCCTCGACCTCGCGCAACTCGCCGGTCAGCTATCCGAGGAGCGTCTTTCGAAACAGCATTCGGTCCAAGCCCACTCCTCTAACAGTCAAGAGGTTTGAGGTCGGGCGACGATAACGCAGTGCTTGCCCGACGACTTGCCCATGGTGCAAGAGATGATAGATTTCGAGGGATGCATCGTTATTGAGCCGCAAAGAGTCCCCTTGAAATTGCTGGTTCGGAAGCAAGCTGTCGACTTTCTGGTTTTGTGGCGACAAGGCTCCCTGCCGTTTTGCCCCGATCAGGACCTCCTGCCTGCCTGCTCGTCGGCCACTCGCAATGTTTCGCACAGCCTGAGCAGTCATGCTGCTTTGTTCAAACGCTGAGCCGTTCTCAACATTCGCCGTGGGCGTCAGCGGGACGGGCTCCAGCTCGACGTAATGCTGAGAGAGGCTGGCTTGCTCGGTCTTCGTGGTGACGATTTGTCCCGCTACGTTTTCTGTAACCACCACGTCGATATAGTGCAGAGGGGGATGAGGTTGGATCTCGACGACCACATCTGTTGCTTCCCACACACCATGCCACACTCCTTGAGGCGAGTTCTTATAAGGCTGCTGGTTGGGCTGCTCACCTGGTTGGATTCCGCCACTGCTAAATGAAGGCGTCCAGGTACATTGCATGGTTAGTTCCAGGGTGTAGTCCCAATCTGAGTACCCGATTGAATCCGAACGGTTGAACCGGATAGATAACGGCTTGTGGACCATTTGGTACGCTTCGCCGGTGCTGCCGTCGACGATTTCCCTATGGTCCAGCAGTTTGTCCTTCTGGTCCCAGTGATTGAATTTGTCAATAATCGGCGGAACGGCGGCGATTACCCCGTCCAACACAGCCCCTACGATCGGACCGTAGGTAGGTACGAGCACCTTCACGCCGGTGGAAATGGCCTCTGAAACAGTGATGATCTCTTCTTTGTTTTCCGCCCACGAGTCATCCTGATCGAGGTCCCAGCCGAGGAAGGCGATTCCGATCCTGGGCTCGCTGGAACCGCCGTTAAATATCGTACTCAAGTCATCGGGGTAGCGCCGCGTCTCGCCGTCGTTAATTTGAATCATTGGCAAGACGAATCCCTGGATGTGAGTGTCAGTCATCAGAGCTCCGCTTAGGGCAAGTTTGTCGGAGGAATGAAGAGACTCAGTATCGCGACAGATGACTCTGTCGACATCAACTCGAAACCAATAGTTGCTCATGGTGTTACTCCTTTTCGAATGTCGCCGTCTGCTTAGATAGGAATTTGAACGCCCAGGGAATCGTTAACCCTGATCCGCGATTTAGTGAATCTTCGTGTGAGTTGATGTGATTTCGTGGATCGTCCCTGATGTAAAACCGTCAAGAACGATCCGCGAAACACCACGAATCAACACGAACGACGTCGTGAATTCATTACGGGGCGGCTTTGTAGGTTAGACGAGGCGGTCAAAATCATTCCTGATGAGGACCGTTTTGCTGTCGCAATGCAGAGCCTGATCTTGGTGTCTCGGCACCATCGTTTGCGGCATCGTTGTGATTGTTGTCTCTGCCGAACCGCAGTTGACCAAAGGAGAGATCAAATGATGGGACGTTGAAAGGTCGTCGTTCGTAGAAGGAGAACGGTGCAATAAACGACTCGTAGATTGTCCCTCTTAGAGGCAGCCGGTTCCGTCGGGATAGATCTTGCGAGCCAGGATCAGGGGTGCCGTTGCCTTGGGTCAGGCCCACAATCGAACCGCGAAGAACCACTTCCGTTCCCATCATAGCTCCCCAATCCATTTCAATTTTGCCATCCGAGTTGAGCGTAACTGAAAACGAGTTGGTTTCGGGATCGAAAAGTTTTGCGACACTTACCCAGTGAAAAGTCGATGACCTCGCCGAGCTTTCCGCAATCACAAAGCCAGTTAAGCCACCGTTGTAGGTGCCCGAAGGGTCCAAGTCCGTGAAGAAGGGTGCGATACGCGGCGGTCCA
>JAMQPH010000726.1 GCA_023717605.1 Pyrinomonadaceae bacterium | reverse complement strand
GAGCCGTGGAACCTGTTCGAGCCGGACTTTGTAACGACGCTGATCTGGCCACCCGTACCTGTTCCGTACTCGGCTGGAAAGTTGTTCGAGTCAACTCGAAACTCCTGCACGTTCTCCAAGGAAGACTGGAGGCGAAACGGGCCGGCGATCTCCCCGTTGAGGTTGCCAGGGGAGGCATCAATAATGGCCGAGCCTTCAACGCCGTCGAAGCGGACGATGTTTTGGTTCACCGCACGACCTGAAAAGCGGATGTCGCCAAAGGTGCCGGCCCCACTGTTCACGGAGCCCGGCGCTTGCAAATAAAGTTGCGAGAGCTGTCGACCGTTAAGTGGAAGGCCCACTACCTCGCGCTGGTCCACCGTTGCTCCCATCCTTGCCGAGCCTGTATCGATTGCCGCCTCCGAGGCGCCAGCAATCACGTCGATGCTCTCACTAACGCCAGTCGGGCTAACCGTCACATCGAGCTTCTGTTCCTGCCCGACGGCAAGTTGCACGCCGGTAATAGTCGTTACCGCGAAGTTCGGCGCGCTGACCGTTATTGTGTATTGGGAAGCTCGCAGCGCCGGTAAGATGTAGACACCCTCACCGTTTGCGGTCACGGCGCGCTCTTCCCCGGTGCGGTCGTTCTTCACGACGACTGACGCGCCTGGTACGAGGGCGCCATTCTGATCCCGGACAGTGCCCACTATGCGCCCCTGATCAGTCTGTGCATATGCCGACAACGGCACGAGAAGTATTGCTCCGATCGCGACGAGGACTATTGGAGTTTGCTTGAGCCATCGGGAGGCTTTAATAGTCATGCTTATTCTCCTGTAACTGTAAAATGGTTGGGCCAGCAATGGTCTGAACTTTTTAGGTTCGCCACGGAGGTTAAGAACTCCTGTCCCTATTCGAAAATCTTTGATTGAGTTTCAAAGGCGGACTGTAACGGCGCGAGGTTAAGGCGCTGTGAATTACGCCTTAAATATTTGTTACTGCGGTTGAACCGGAGCGTGATGGGCCGGAGGACCCAGGTCATCAAGACCCAGCGCGGGCAGTTATTTAACATGAAGTTAACATGCCCGTAACAGGGGATGTGTAGGATGCCACCTCCTCAAGGCAATCACATCAATTTTCCAGCTTGGGCGCTTTGGATCCAGGTAACCCTATGGCAATTTCACATGAGCTCAGCGGCGAGATAGCTGCCGCCTTGTTTGCGGCCAAGGAGAGGTCCCCTCGCGAGCTGAATGATCTAAAAGAGATGGTTTTCGCCATCCATGCGACTCTTGAGCGGTTGGGCCATGAGGCTCGAGCTGATCGAGGCAAGTCCCAATCCGGACCGAAACAAGCCGCCCGGCACACCTGGCCCGATGCCCGGTAAAAGCGTGATCTCAGGCAAAAGTCGTCTGCTTATTTAGTTCTATTTTCGGAGAGTTTGACCGAACGGATTGAATTATCGGAGAGCTGCAATTTTCCTATCTTGCGTAACGCCGCCAATTAGTTCCGCATCCCAGATCACCAGGTAACGCTTCTTCTTCTTACCCGGGCCCTGCTCCTGCTCAAAGGAAAGCTGAACCAATCGACTCATGAAAGTAGAATTCATCGTTAGCGGTGAATACGTATGAAAGTACTCTGCTCGCACGGGAAGACCACACTCAAGTCTCATCTTATTTATATGCGCTTCACATTCGCCAGGCTCACCCAGGCAGTTGGGGTCCATGGAATTGTTGACTACATGATCGAGTTCATGGAGTAAGCCCCAACCCACGTTGAAGGCTTGCAGCGCGCGTGTGTCGCCGATTACATTCTCGAAATCTGCGAAGTCAACTTGCACGACGAACGCCGGACGCGGGTCTTGAAGGTTCGATTTCCACTTAGCAGGAAGGACCTGGCAAAAGGCGACGTCGGCATGCTGGCTCGCATCCTCTATCACCACAGCCGCGCCACCTGTTACCACTTGTGACAATAGTTCTCTAGCTGTTTTTGAGCCGCCGACAGGATTGGTACCTAACCGTAATGCTCCTGAAAGGTCAAATTTCAGGTTGGGCCATCCGGTGATCTTGCGCAGTTTGCTCGCCAACTCCTCGCGCCGCTCGACCGCAAGTTCGCTCCGGCAAACAACGTTGCCAGGATTTGTCTCCGCTAACAGATGAGCAGGCAAAAAGAGCAGAACTACTGCGAGCAACGCCGCTCGGCGAGTTTTAGAGAAGAGTGTTCCGCGCGGGCTGGGTAGCAATACAGCTTCCTCCCAGTTTGGACCATAGAAGCATTGCGCAACTTTGGTCGAGGCTAACGCAGCGCCGATGTTACGGCGCGGTTACAGGGATGTTACCAGAATGTTAACGACGCGGCTAAACTTTTTTTGCAGGAATGCCCGTACATGAACTGTAGATGAAGTGGGTCTGAACTGCTCCTGGGTATTGAATTGCTAAAAGAGCGGAGATTTCTTAACCACCATTTAATTCGCGCGCCACGTGCACTTAACCCGCGCAAAGTAGTGTTTGGTGCCAATAAGAAGGAAATGAGGAGTAGATATGATGACTGAACCAGATCAAACTGAGAACGATTTCGATGTTCTTTGCGCGTGGTGTGGAGTGAAGATCCGCAATGACCAAACCGAAGAGTCCTACCGGACGTGCTTGGAATGTTTCTACAAACTCGTAGCCGATCAACTTAATTCACAGAGGCGGCCCGACTCGCTTTTGATTGCTAGCGATCGCTGATTGTCGTCTATTAAGTGAATTATCCGCTGAAGAGTTAGGAGTGGTTGCCACAACGCAATAGGGCGGCTAAAGGGTGGGTCTACGAGACCGGCTATTAAAGCAGACTCAGTCGCTGGATCTCGGGAATTGACTTGCGACCGGTGTCGCTGAGGTCCGCGAGACTCCAATGAGTCGGCCTTCCCCATGACAGGAACTGGCCGGAGCCGTCTATTAGATAAACCGGCGCGCTGGCAACGCCTAACCGAATGTCATGAAGAATGTAGCCTCCATGGGCCCCGGCTCTAACCAGGAATTCTCGACCATCCGGAAGGCTATATATGCCGTGATCGTTCAGTTCCATGGCTGACCTCCCTTATATCGGAAGCTGCTTACTGAATAGGTAACGTGAGTCTTCATCGCTATCGGCGACCAGGATGGTCGGATTCGGCTCATCCATCATGCGCTCCTTTCGAATGCGATGCAGTCGCTTCCTGCTTCACCACAACGAATCGAGAGTCAATCTTTTTGAAGAGGATGGACGTACCGTATTAAGCCTCGATTAAGGGCAGGTGAAAACATTCCTAAATCTGAGGCCAGAGCAGCTGACAAGGAACCAGAAGGTGTAAAAAGCCCCGGTAGGTCGGCAAACCACCTGGGCTGAAAGCAAAGGAGCATTGTAGGGGCCGCAACACACCCGGGTTGCTGGAATCCTCCGGGCATGTCAGGTGTCACTGGCGGGAATACCCAATACTGGCGATTTATTCTCCCTTTTTAACTGCCGCGCTTACTCCCCTGGAATCAGCACCGCAAGCTCAGGAGATTCGATCTAACTAAAAGTCAACGTGTTCCCTACGCGACGAACCAGTAGCGAGTACCTGAGCGAGATTGTGAGCTGACGATGCTAATTGGCCGTTACTGTCAACTTAAATCTTGATTAAGAGAAAGGCGACTTGGAGGAGTCAGAAGTCAGGAGCCAGAAGTCAGGAGCCTGAGGTAATTTGCCGTGACACTCCTGACTCCTGCTCCTGCCTCCTGCCGTCTGCTTCCTGGCCTCAGAACCTAATGACCGTGTCGATTTGCAGGCGTGTACTAGCGCGATTCAATGAGCCGGGCGGAGTAGGCAGAAAAGGTCCGAGCAACCCATTTGCCCGTTGCGTGACAATGCCGGTTATTGAAAATGTTACGCGCGGATCGACGGCATAAGAAAACACAAGACGGTGGGCACGCATGTCAGACTGCTGAGTTACATCAGAGAAATTGAACGGCGTCAGTACTGCATCTTTTTCAATGCGGAAAAATGTGTAGCCAAACAACATGTCACCCCGCGTTTTCGTTGACCCCACTTGAACTTCACCCCAGAAGCCCTGGTTCTCGTGATTTGGGAGAATCAAATCGGCGCCGTCAGGCCCGGCTCTGACAACGTCACGCGTCTGAGTGTTGGTAACCAGATTCAAAAGGACTGTAACGGGAAACCGGTCGCTGTGTTTGAGCTCAAGACGAGCAATCAGATCGACGAGGTTGAAACCTGAGGCGAGCCGGCCGTCACGATTGAGTGCATTGTTGCTGGCAGTGGTCACCCCCAAGTTGCCATTGCCTGCAACCAGGAGATCACGTGGGACAGACACTTGTGTGGTCACGATTTGTGCGGGCGTCGTAGCGGTGGCGGGGATCGTGAAGGTTAACGGCAGCAGCAACTGGTTACCGAAGACCTGAATTGGGAAAATGTTTTGCGTGCCGGAAAAATAGAGATCGGCTATCGAAAGAGTGAGGGCTACCTTGTCGCTCGGCTCCACGCGAGTGCGGACCTGGGCTCCGATGAGCCCAAGATCACGACCACCGCGGCGGGACTCCTCAATATTGATTGTGCCATTGAGATTGCGTACAAAAGCGGAGTTCCGTTCCAGCATGGGCAGTTGCCAGGCCACGAACGTGAGGTCCTTAACCGGAGACTTCTTAAAGCCCCTCGAATATGATTCATTAAGCCCTTCAACCATTACGTCATTGTCGATTGTCATTTCAGTAAACGTCCACGGCAGTTCAAACTTTCCACCCTGGAGGCGCAGCCCAGGTACTCGTCGAGGCTTGTAGGTAACAAACGCTTGATCAAGCGAAAAAGGCTTGCGGTTGAAAAAATCGGTCAGGGTCTGGTTGGTCGAGATATTGTCGGGGAAGCTGCCAGTTGCAATGCGTAACCCCCAGTCAAACTCGTCGCCGATCGTGCCCCGGATCGCCAGGCGCGCCCGAAGACGCATACGGTGACGCGGACTCAGATCATTGCCCAACGCTCCTGGAGTGCTGCCGCTGGCCAGGATGTTGGTCAGTCCAAAAAACGATTCAGATCTTAGCCGTATGTCGCCGCTGAATTTGACTGGTCCGATTCCTGCCAGGCCAGCCTCCACCTTTTTCAGACGATCATCAATTTGTGTCGATTGCGGATCCGCAATTATCCGCGGTCCAGCGGTTTCCAAGTGTTCATTACTTGCAACTGCGGCTTCTTCGTGTGCCGGCGCAAGCCTGGTGCCTGCTAACTTATCTGCCAGGAGTTTTATGGTTTCCTGCTGATCAACCAATAGCTTTCGCATTTCGGCGAGTTGAGTGCCCTGTTGGCGCAACGTTTCCTCGAGGGTGTTGATTCTTTCACTATCGCTCGGTGGGTTCTTATCGGAACGCCTGACTTCAGAATTTCCGACGGTAAACGGGGCCTCTGAAGCGCTGTCAGGAGCGACAGTGTTCTGGCTAAAAGTGTTAGTTGCTCCCAGCAGAACCAAGAAAGCGCAGACGAGAAACCCGAAGAAGTCCCTAGAGAAAGGTTGCATTTTTGTCCTCCACAACAAGCAAAAGTGAGAGCAGCAGCCTAGTAGAGCCGGCTGAAGTCTGGATGAACGTTATGTTAACTCTATGTGAAGCGGCCAAGAGCGGGGGTTGGTTAAAACTATCGGGAAACGTCGGCTTTGACAAGGGTGATGAGCAACGGCGGCGCAATCAGCGTGGTAGCTACGGCCATGAAGAGGACCACCGCGTAGATCCGCGCATCAATCACGCCCAGGCTTAGTCCGATTTGGGCAACCACAATTCCAACCTCGCCCCGCGGCATCATACCAACGCCAACTTGCGCGGCCCGCTTCATCCCGAGCGACCACACTCCGGCTGCACATCCAATCAACTTGGTCACAAGGGCAACCAGCGTAACGGCGAGTGCCAGCCAAACGAGTGACCAGTCGCGAAACACCGACAACTGAAGCTGCATGCCGATGTTGACCAGGAAGAAAGGTACAAGGAATTCCATCACTCCACTTGTCTGAGTGTGCAGGCGCTCATCACCTTTGGTGGCCTCGGCAAGAGTCATACCCGCCAGGAATGCACCGATGATCGCGGCGACTCCGATGAAAGATACTGCCACCGCCAGACCCAGACACAGAACCAGTCCGGCAATAAAGAGTGAATCGCTTATACGTAAATTGTGGATCCGCGGCGCCACTCTAGTTACTACACGAGCTCCAATCAGCGCTACGAACGCGATGAATCCAATGGCCAAAACAGCAGTGGTACCAATTTCCCAATAATTGATCGTACCCGCCGAACTGCTGGACACGACAGAGAGCACTAGTAGACCAAGAATATCGTCGATGACTGCGGCGCCGAGTATGATGCGAGCCACGGGCGTGTTAAGTAGATGCAAGCTGGCGAGCACTCTTGCAGTGATGCCGACTGAAGTGGCTACTAATGCAGTGCCAACAAACAACGAAGTAATGTTGGTGCTCCCCCACGCTCTCATCAACAGCCAGCCGCCTATAAAGGGCAGGACTATGCCCATCACAGCAACCAGAGCAGCACTCTTGCCTACCCGAAAGATGCTTGAGGGCTTCGTCTCCAAGCCGACTGTGAATAGCAGAAAGATGACTCCGACTTCAGCGAGCATGCTTACGAACTCAGACGGAGCCACCAGGCCAAGCACGCTTGGACCTATGATTACTCCGGCAAGGATTTCACCCACGACGGCTGGCTGCCGCAATCGCTCGAAGAGTTCGGCCGCCAGTTTGGCGGCGAGGAGCATCAAGAACAGCGCCAGAAGTATTTTGGTGGCGGGCTCGATGCTCGCGGCAAAGAAGATGTGCACAATTACACGCGTCCCTCAGGTTAATGCTTGATAGAGCTCAGCATTATAAGGTCGGTAAATAGGACGACTCCTAACCACGTCACGACCGTAACGCCGCTGTGATTAGGAGTCATCAGTCCCTGCCAGGCGAGATGGTTATAGGCGAACCCCATCCCGCAAATTTGTTTGGAAAACTTTGGCTTTGCCTTAAAATTCCTTTGGATCTGGCTGTATCGCAGCACAAGTTCGTAGAAATCAGTCAACGCACAGAACCGCTTGCGGTAGCCAGCGGATGCTAAGTTCAAGACTAATGGTTAACGTTAATCAATCAAGCATTTGTACGGCACAAAACCATCTACGAGGCGTTGATTGAGCTTAGCATCCGCTGGCTACCGCAAGCGGTTCTGTGCGTTGACTGATTTCTTGAACCTTCGCTGGCAGCCTAACGAGACGCCTGCGTCAAATGACTCTTAGGGCAAAGCCGAAACTTTACCTCGTGACTCTCCGTTCGCAAAGGCTTACGAGTAAAGCTCTTCGATCAGTTCACCGAACTTCTCATCGATGACGCGTCGCTTCACTTTTAAGGTGGGAGTCAATTCCCCGTTATCGATAGTGAACTCCTCCGGCAGAAGCGCAACTCGACGAATGCGCTCATAGTCGGCGAGCCCGCTGGTCAGCGCAGCAAGATCGCGCTGAACGATCTTGATCGCTGCCGGGAATTGACTGATCTCTTCGCGACCCTGGGGAAAGTCTTCTCCCTGCGCGGAGAGTTCCTGCTTCAGGGCTTCCCATTCCGGTACGATCAGAGCCGCAGGTTGCTTGCGACCAGTGCCCACCACGACTACCTGAGCAACAAACTCACTCTGTTTAAGCAAGCTTTCGATTAGCTGAGGCGCAACATACTTCCCATTGGAGAGCTTAAACAAATCCTTCTTGCGATCGGTGATATAAAGGCGTCCGACTTCATCTAAGTGTCCCACGTCACCAGTGGCAAACCAGCCGTCCCTTAGAACGGCAGCTGTGGCTTCGGGTTGACCATAGTAGCCCTGCATTACGTTTGGACCACGCACCATGATCTCGCCATCCTCCGCAATAGCCAGCTCTATCCCGGCAAATGGCAAGCCGACGGAGCCAACATGATTATTGTCGGGCCGATTTGCCGACACGATGCAGGTTTCGGTGGCGCCGTAACCTTGAAGAACCGGAATCCCCGCGGCGAGAAATGAATAGGAAAGCGTGGGAGAGAGCGCCGCACCGCCAGAAACGAAGTACCGCAGGCGACCACCCACTCCCTCACGCCATTTGGAGAACACCAAACGACTGGCAACCTTCTGCTGGAGGGCCAGCGTCCTGGGCACTCGCTGCTGTTTGTCCTTCAACTCAGCGTAGCGCTGACCCACCGTCATGGCGCGCACAAACACTTTGCGTTTCCAGCCCTTTTCCGACATCCCTTTCTTCACAATGCGGTGGTAGACCTTTTCGAAAAGACGAGGCACAGCCGTCATGACTGTAGGGCGAACCTCACGCAGATTCTCGCCAACCTGATCGAACGATGCCGCGTAATAGACCGACACTCCGTTGTAACAGAAGACGTAGAAGCCCGTGCGTTCGAAGATGTGCGACAACGGAAGGACTGACAGAGCTACATCGGTCGACGAGATAGGTAGTCCGTCCGTAATTGCGAGCACGTTGGAAATGAAGTTGTTATGGGTCAACATCACGCCCTTCGGCTCACCGGTTGTGCCGGAGGTGTAGATTATCGTCGCCAGATCGTGCGGCTCCACCGCGCTCAGGTACTCATCGAACGCCGCGGGCGTACGGCGAGCCTGATCACGGCCGTTTTCTTGCAGGACATCAAGACTCATTGCCCGTTCGACACCCTCAGACTCGTGGGCATCGAAGAAGATCAAGTTATCGAGGAAGCCCAAACGCTCCAGTGCCTGGCGCGCGTGTTTGTAAAGCCGGCGGTTTGAGATGAAGATGGCGCGTGCGCCGGAGTCGGTCAGGATATAGCGGATTTGATCAACTGCCTGGGTGGTGTAAATGGGGACGTTGATCGCACCCAAACTCAGAATAGCCAGGTCCGTAATTGACCATTCAGGGCGGTTCTCGGAAAGCAGTGCCACCCGATCCCCTCGTTTGATTCCCAGGGCAGCAAGCCCGAGCGCAACCTCCCGAACGCGTTCCACAAAAGTTTCCGCGCTGACATTGACCCATTCCCCGCCAATCTTATGGTTCAACGCATCCGGTTTGCCGTACTTCAAAGTCGCCGCCAGACAAAGATTGGGAACCGATGAATGGCTGGGCAAAGACTTATCACCGTCCACTTCAATATTGGCAGCAGCCACCGAAGCCACGTGTTGGCGTCTCCTAATAGTTGAATCAATCCTGGGAAACGCTTGAATACCGTAGGGCCGACTTAAGTCAAATCATACTACAGGGGACATGGGTTCTCTGAACGCAAAAACCGCCGGGGCTTAGGCAGTTTAGAGTTCAAGCTTTAAAAGCTTGTTCGCCCCGTCGGCGCAACCTAAAGGTTGGACTCTAAACTTCCGGCGCTTGGCTCATGGTCGGGTTTTTATTGGTTCGCCACTGGTGTGCCGAGTACGCCGTCGCCGGCGCGGAGTAGTCGGCTGCTCTACCCGACCATTCATAGTGGCAAGCGCCGCCAGCACCAGAAACAGAAGAGCATTAGAGGTGGTATGTAGAGTGAAATCAAAGAAGCTATGGATCAGCACGGCAAAACAGCCGGCCAAAGCGCCGATGGCTACTCCGCTTCTGAACTCATCGCGAGATTCCCGCCGGGCAAACCCCATCCGGAACAACATCACGATGAAGAAGATTCCCAATGCAGCTCCTGCAATTCCGCCGTCTGACAGAACCTGTAGGTAATCGTTGTGCGCTTGTTCCAATCTATAGAGACCGTTGCGCGAATCGTATCGAGTGTAGACAACTGCAAAAGCCCCCAAACCGGTGCCGAGAAAGGGATGGGCCTTTATGATGTCTGTGGTCACACTCCAAAAGTGCGCGCGTCCAGTAGTCGGGTCGTCCGAATTCACTGTGCCCACAAACCGGGTCAAAACTGATTCGCCGCCGAGCCACACAACTCCGGCAAAGAGTCCGACAATTAATGCCAGCGCGAGCGCACTCCGCAGGGCCGCATTCCGGATACGCTGCGCGTTGTCCTGCGTCTCTCGTCTCTTGCGTCTGCGAACCATTGTTAGTGCCGCCAGAAACAGTATTTCTGCCACTAAACTAATAATGCCACCCCGCGAGTTGGTCATGATCAGAGCCAGGCCCATCAAGAGGGCTCCGAAGAGATAGATAAACCTCTTCTCTTTGTCCAAAGACCCGGCGAAAAGCAAACCCAGCGGTAGCCCCAGCGTCAGCTCCATGTAACCCGCGAAGTGGTGACGGTTAATAAAAGGACCAAAGGCAGTGCTCTGCGCAAGTTCGCGCACCCAGTAAACTCTCGTCGGGCTTACGAAGGACTGGGTTAACCCAAAGATCGCCAGGAAGAAACCAAAGATAATAATTGTTCTAACCAGCAGTTTTAATCGATGAGGAGAATCCGTGAACACCAAAGTGGCCGCGAAATAGACTAGTAGCGTCGCCACCTGCACCAGCACCATCCTGGTTGAGTACGGATCGAAGGAAAGAGCGCGGGATGCCGGTACCATAAGCGCTCCGGTAGCCGGCGTGTCGCCGAAGGGCAGGAGTTGGATCAGACCCAGTGCCAGCATTCCCAGCAGTGGTATTTGCAAAGGATTTCGACTAATGCGCAGCTTTCCCAAACTCCAGCCATCGATAACCCAAAGGACCACTGTGACAAAAGCGCCTAGACTGAAAAGGAGCAGGGCCCAGGAGTGCACGGTGCCGAAAGCCAACGCTGAGAGCACAATTGCGATGCAAAGGTTCAGGAAAATAAACCTGCTCGCCAATGAATGCGGGACGCGATAAACCGGTTGCTGCGCGGGCTTGGGAATAGAGGCTTCCGTTTTGGGAGCGGAAGTCTCTAAGCTCCCGTCTTCCCGGGAGCTAACTTCTGCGCTTGAGATTGAAGTCGTCATACCACACTGTGCCAAAAATAGGGCAAACCGGATCCTCGCCGCAGGAAGTCCGAATGATCCTCACCGTCACAGCCTCAGTCTTAACACCAGTCTTGAAGCTAAGGGTAATTAGCTGCCAATCCGTGCTTCCGGCCGAGGCTTCGCTTGAGCTCGCCACCCCTTGTCCTTCAGTAGCATCAGCAATCTCAACCCGAGGTGTGGAGCCGCTCTGGAGATCCTGAGATCTGACGTAACACTCAAAATCGTACTGAGTGTCGGGCTTAACCGGCACGAGTTGCGAAACGCTGATTGAGTCCAGGCGAGAAGGCACCTGAAAAACGATGCGTAAGCTTCGGCTGCTATTGTGACCGCGGTTCGGATCGATACCCACCTGGGCCTGCTGCGAAGATTTTACCTGCCACCCAAACAGTGCTCCCTTTTGAGCGATAAGATCGTCATCGAAGCTCCCATCCACAAACTTCCCTTCCGCGGCGTGATATGCGGGGGCGGGAACCAAATCATTTGCTACCTCCGCCGCCTGATGGAAACGTTTAGCCGTCACCAGAGCGCCGACTATGGCTTCACCGTGGCTTCGATTTGCCTGTTTTTCGACTTCATTCAGGCGTTGCCATAAGAGGATCCCGTCCTCGAATCTCTGCCTTCCCACGAGGTACGATGCCAACTCGGCCCGAGCATTCGCGGAGTTGCCTACCGCATCAACAAATGAATCCAGGTTCTTGTTGTATATGGCCCATGCACTATTGAGTAGCTGAGATCTCAACTCAGGATCAGCGTCGGCCGCGCGGCGGAGTTCGGCAAAGGCCTGATCATAGCGACCGTTGCGTAAGAGTAGATTTCCGAGATACCAACGGGGGTAGGCGTAGGAAGGTGCCAGCTCCGTCGCCCGCCGTAGCGCTTTTTCGCCACGCTCGGCATCACCGAAATGCTCAAGAGCGGTGCCAAGCGCCATCCAGAATCTGTAATCATTCGGCGAAAGGCTGGCTGCCTTTTCATACTCCTCGACCACCTGGTGAAGCTGATCCGGCCCCAACTGTCTCTGGGCGATTGCCCCGAGTCGCCAGTGACCAAACGGATCACCGGGCGCCCATGCAACAGCACGTCTTACTGTTTCGATTCCGCTTTCATCAGCGTCATGGTATTCGGCGAGCGTATTGCCCAGATACCAGCGAACAACAAACCACGACGCCAGCAAGACCATCATCAGGCTCATGACCATGGCGACGCGTACTAACAGTTTGGTGGCGTCAATATGAAGTACTTGTTCAGCCATAAATCCTTGTCTCTGCCGGGACGCAGTTAGTAGTTAGCCCGAGTGAAGCGAAGCGGTGATCTGGCGCGCATCGTGGCCACTCAATACAGAACCGTTTGCGGTAGCCAATGGATGCTGGCATTCAAC
>JAMQPH010000707.1 GCA_023717605.1 Pyrinomonadaceae bacterium | reverse complement strand
AATGCGAACGCTACAATTCTGTTCACTGTCGACATTTCAAACCTCCACCTATTCGCCTTAGTGCGCCCCGCGTCCAAAGAGAATAATTTTGATCGTCTCAAACAAGACTATCGCGTCGAGAATCAAACTCTGATTCTTTACGTAATAGAGGTCGTACTGGAGCTTCTGCCTTGCATCTTCTATGGACGCTCCATAGGAGTATTTGATCTGGGCCCATCCTGTCAGCCCGGGCGGGATCAGATGACGCTGTTCGTAATAAGGAATCTCGTCAGCGAGCTGAGCCACAAAGTGCGGCCGTTCCGGACGAGGTCCTACGAAGTTCATTTCGCCACGCAGTATGTTCCAAAATTGCGGGATCTCATCGACGCGGATCTTTCGAATGATCCGGCCCAGGCGCGTAACCCGGTCATCGTCTTTGCTAGCCCACACAGGACCTGCTTCCTCTGCATCCACTCGCATGGAACGAAACTTCAGGAGCGTGAATGGGTGGCCGTTTTTGCCAACCCGCTCCTGCCGGTAAAAAACGGGGCCACGTGAATCGAGCTTAATCAAGACCGCTGTCAGCAGCACGATCGGCAGTGAAAGAATCGCGCCTATGAGGGCCACTAAACGGTGTACTACGCTACGCGTGATTCCGGAGATCCGAGCCTGTCTCCCGCGCCCAGAAAAGATCAGCCAGGACGGACGAAGCATGTTCAGAGAGACGCGGCCGGTCACTCGTTCGGAAAAAGAGGCCCCTTCCTCAATAGACACTGTCCCGGCCAGACTCAACTGCAGCAATTCCTGCGTTGGCAATTGACCACGTCTCTCGCCCATGGCCACTACAATGCGGTCGATGTTTTCGCGTTTCACTACTTCCGCGAGCTCCGACGTTAGGGCAATTACTCGAGGATTGATCAGCCTCTTGCCGAGCAGCTTTGCATCAGTACCCACAAACCCGACGATGCGGTAACCTGCGTCAGGTCTCTCAAGAACTTCACGAGCGATCTCAACCGCAAGATTGCCCGAGCCGACGATTAGAATGCGCTCGCCAAAATCCGGATGCCCCAGGAGCCAATGGATTGACACGCGCCAACTCACCATCAGTGCTAACGCCAACGGCAAAGCCAAAAGCGCTACTCCGCGTCCAATCATTAGTTGCGGGAAGACGTAGAACATTAAGGCCAACGCCATCCACGCCAGGCCAAGTGCCTGCACTAACCGCAGAACCAGTTCTCGGCGATCGTGCATGACTACGAAGTCGTAGAGGTCGAAAAGGTAGAAAGCGGTCAGGCAGAAAGCGCCGGCGAGCCCGGCCTTTAAGAATCCATGTCGCTCTATTAGTTCGTACCCTGCGCCCTCGCTCCCAAACCTCAAATACACAGCACCCATCAACGCGCCGAAAACAACCGCGGCTTCGGCGAGGATTAGCAGAACAGTGCGAGCATTTAGGCGGGAGGCTCTCAACTGACGATTGCAACCTCCTTTTCAGTCTCTGCGAGAAGGTCCCTCGCACTTTCCGCGGGCAGCCCCCGATCACGGCTATGGTATCTCTGCTGGTAGTAGTAGGAGCTGGAGTCGGGTTGATCTTCGGCGCGATTTAGAATCACACCCAGAACTCTTTCTCGCGGCAGTTGTTCCAACAACTTGTCGATGTGCGAATAGCGTGTCTTGCCTGCACGGACCACCAGCAGCGCTGCGTCTGCGCGACTGATCAGAACGTTAGCGTCGGTGAAGATTCCCAACGGCGGAGCGTCGATAATAATGTAGTCGAACATGCGGCGAGCTTCGGTGATCACTCGAGCGAACGTGGGACCGGAAAGCATCTCGGCAACATCTTCGCGAGCTTTGCCTCCAGGCAAAAGATAAAGGCCGACAGGATCGAGGCGGACGACGGCCTGTTGCAGACTAAGCTGGCCGCCAAGCACTTCTGACAGTCCCACAGGTGCATCAATCCCGAGATAATCAGTAGCGCACGGTTGACGCAGGTCACTGTCGATGATCAAAGCCCGTATTCCCTCGCTCTGAGCCAAGAGCCAGGCAAGGTTAAGAGCCGTCAACGTCTTGCCCTCGCCAACTCCCGAACTGGTAATCACGAAGGCCCGCATCTGTAGGCGTTCACCTGCCTGCAGGATCCGAGTACGAAGCGATCGAAACTGTTCGCAGTGAGCAGAACGAGGCTGACTGATTGCGATCAGATGAGGCTCGACGCGTGCCGCGGAAACGTCATAAGAGACGAATTCCGCGGTACGCGTCGTGCCAGCAGCGCCCAAAGTTGCCCCAACAGCACGCGAAGCCATTCCGCCGGGGAGTGCCGACCCGCCGGGCGCATCCGCAGTGTGCGCAGTGGACGCTGAACTATGCACCGCATCATCGTGGCTCAGAATTGAAGAACCGCTGAACAGCTGTTCTTCAATCTGCTTCGCTGAAGGCAGGCCACGATTGGCCGCTCCGCTGCGGTGCTCAGAATTTTGTGATGCTCGCTGCTTCACCGGTCCACTCTTCTGAATGGTGCCGGACCGTTTTAGTGCTTCGAAAACTCTTCCCATCAGCTTTCCCTCTCAATACTTCTCGCGACGATTTTCACTTTCTTAATTCATCGCCAGGTTCGCGCTCCTGCACTACCTCTGTTCCACCGGTATTGGTGCAACCGCTTCCGTTTCGCCTTCCGATTTTCCCGTTCCGGCGGCCCAAAGTTCGGCGCGGCCGGCTGCCGAAAAGATGCTGGCGGGCGGCTCTCTCTCTTCACCGGCTTGCATACCCCGAGAAGCAGCGGGAAGCATGTCGAATGTTTCCGCCACCTCTTCGATCACCGCCCGACCGATGTTGGACTCGCCCGCGGCATAACCCGCCAGCAAAGCGTTGTCGCAAAGATTATTAATGTTGCGCGGAATTCCCTCGGAACAACGAAAGATGAAGTCGATTGCGCCCGGGGAAAAGATGTCGGTCCGTTCGGCGCCGCCTACCAGCAGACGCGACGTGATGTAACGATCAGTCTCCTCAACGTTCGGCAGAGGCTTAATTAGGCAGCGCAGGGCAATGCGTTGCTTGAGCTGACGCAAGTCCGGGTTGTTGAGCACCTCGCGCAGTTCGGGCTGGCCCGTCAGGACGATTTGCAGTTGCTTGGCTGTGTCAGACTCAAAGTTAGACAGCAGCCGGATCTCTTCCAGTACATGTGGGGAAAGTCCCTGGGCCTCATCGATGATAAGCACCGTACGCAACCCTCGGGAATGCCTTGATTCCAGCTCGCGTCCCAACTCCATCAGCAACTCCGACTTGGTTTCCCACTTCTGCACGTCGAGCAAGGTCGCGACGTGTTGGTAAAACTCAGTAACGGAAAGTCGAGGGTTGAAGATGTAGGCGACGAGAACCGTGCGATCCAATCGCTGCATCATCCAGCGCAAGATCGTCGTCTTGCCTGTTCCCACTTCTCCGGTGACTACTACCAGCCCTTTACCGCTCTCAATGCCGTAGTGAAGATTAGCCATCACTTCGGTATGCGAGGGAGTGAAATAGATAAAACGCGGATCGGGCGTTAGTGCAAACGGCAATTCTTTTAGACCGTAAAATTCTGCGTACACTCGGTTGGACCTCCATGTGGGGATTAATGAGCAATCCCGCTGGTGTCGATCAGGCGCGTCCTGACGAGAACATTTCGAAAACATGCGTAGCCCTGAGGACCAGCGCAAGCAAAGGAATACTGACTATCGTGCAAGCAATGCCAAGCGCCAGTAGCAACCTGCGCCTCCTGGGAATAGACCGGGCTTCCTGCGGCGTCAGCAGCTCAGGAACTGTAGCTAGAACTGGTAAACCTGTGTAGTGCGCTGCATCTTCCCGGTTCTGGATAGTTAGCAACTTAGGTGCTTCAACAATTGCCGCCAGAAGTAACCCCAGACCCAGTCCCAGCCCCAAACCCATCGCAAAGAGCAGAAATCGTTTCGGCGCTACCGGCTGTGAAGGTAGGTAGGCCAAGTCGATGACCTGGATACTTTCGCCCTGCTGCTGGCTAGCGGCGTCAGCGCCAAGAGCTACACTCTGTTGTGTTGCCAGAAGTGAATCGTAGGCAGCCTTCTTCGTTTGGTACTCACGATCGAGCTTTCCCAGAGCCACCTCAACGCCGGGAACGGTGTTTATCCGAATCATCAGCTCGCCGATCTGCTTTTCGATGTCCGCAAGCGTTCCCTGTCCGCGCCTTATTTCACTGTCCATCAATCCTAATTCGGCTTCAATGCTCTTGACCTGGAGATCTGGCCGATCGCGGAGCTTTTCCTGCTTATCTTTAATCTTCTGCTTCCATTCGCTAACCATTTCGTCCATTGACCGTTTGACCGAGTCGATCTCAGCCTGTTTGGACAGGACATCCGGATGTTTGGGTTTTAGTTCAGTCAGCATACGCTGCATCTGTGCTTCGAGGTCCGCCCTCCTCGAAGCGAGTTGAGCCCAGGCCGAGGTCGTTTTTGGATCAGTAGTGTTTTCGATTACCTCTTCCTTTACCTGCTCGGTCGTTTTCTTGATCAGCGAGAGCTGTCCTGCTAACGCTGAGCGCCGATCCTGATAGCGGCCGACTTCCGAGATGTAGGCTTTCTGCTGCTCGCGCAAACCGGCAAGTTGTCCCACCAGGGATGCAGCTCCCGAGGGAAGATTGGCGACGTTTTGCTGCATAAATTCACCGCGTTGAGTGTCTATGGCATCGAGATCTGCCTTAGCCTGGCTAACTTGTTGGTCGAAGAACTGCTTAGCCGACGTCGTCGAATTGATCGTGTTCTTGGTCTGTTCGTCGATGTACTTGCT
>JAMQPH010000666.1 GCA_023717605.1 Pyrinomonadaceae bacterium | reverse complement strand
GTCGCGGCAAGCAAAAATCCTGCAGGCAGAAAGAGAAGCGCAAGCCAAACCTAATAGTCCGCAGGCTTCCTACAACCTGGCCCGAGTCTATGCTTTCTATGGTAAAAAAGAACTCGCCTACGAATGGCTTACCAAGACTCTCAAGCAGGGTTACAAGGACATCGGTTATCTGAGGTCCGATCCGGCTCTCCAGAGCATAAGGGAGGAAAGAGACTTTCAACTGCTATTGAGACCGCACAGTCCTTAAGATCGAATAATCGCGCAAGCGCTGCGCATTATCGCTTAATCTTTTTCCTACATCACCGTCTGTAATCCGCTAGGAAATTGTTCCCTGCTAAAATTTGGAATATGCATGTCACTGTTCTAAATTCTTTTGTCCGACACGACATGGGACAAGAGATGCCAACTAAGTAAAAAAATGATCTTTAACGGAAACCCCAGCTTACTGACCTGACCACATTTTCGAGTCACGCAGAAAACTCCAATCCCAGGTATTGACACGCCTCCTGCTCGGACGTATTTTCCGCCAGCGCAGGAGGGGGATACATGGACTCTAAATCGCAGCATGGCTATTCGCTAATCGAGCTCGTCGTCGCCGTGGCTCTGGCGGGTATCTTAGCTGCGATCGCTCTGCCAGGCTGGAATAAGTTGCTTCCTTCCTACCATCTCGACAGTTCGATACGTCAGTTTCAATCCGAACTCCATAACATCAAAATGCGCGCAGCCGTGGAGAATGTAGGCTTCCAACTTGTCTATACGAATGGTGCCGCGAACTACACAATTCAGAGAGACTCTGCTGTCCTGGTGACGAAGCCGTTGCCGGCAGGCGTGGTCGTTACAAACGCCGGTGCAATCTCTTTCTCTCCGAGAGGAACTGCGAGCGCCAACCGAATCCGGCTGCGAAGCTCAGATGGGACGTGCAAACAAGTGGTGGTGAGTCCGACAGGCAGAGTTCGTATCTGTAAGCCGAGTGATTGCAGTGGAGATTGTTAGAGCATTTCTGAAGTTGCAGATCGTTGGTTGGCACCAGAAAGGGTTCACTTTCAACGAGGTCCTGGTGGCCATCAATGTCATCGTCATTGCCATATTAGGCTATTCGTTGAGTACAATTGGAGTCATTCGCGGAAACCTGACGAACGACAACACTACTGCAGCGATCAACTTGGCGCAAGATAAGATGGAGCAGCTAAAGGCGCAAAAAAATCTAGTCAATGATGACCGGTGTCCCAGCGCAGGTGACCGCGCAATTACAGCTATTGGGACGCTTAATGGAATATTTGACCGGTGTTGGAGGATTGTTGATTCTCCCCTCGGACCGCATCTAAAACAAATCGATGTCACGGTCTCGTGGCGAGATCGTGAGAACCGCGAAATTATTGTCACCACGCTTGTCTACTCGGAATGAAACCAACGATGCAGCTTCGCCATGACAGCTCCGGCGTTACCTTGATAGAACAGCTCGTTGCGCTGTTATTAGGAACGGTGGTCATTACTTCTCTTTACGAGTTCTACCGCGCCGAGCTGTTCCGCACGATTTCTCAAGAGGCTAAAACGTCAACACTGGAAGATGCACGGGGTGCCTTGGACATCATCGTTCGCGATCTAAGGAATGCCGGATCCTGGGGTACAGGCAGCGCTCCGCCAGAGAGGGGGGGCGTGGATGATCCCAATAGCGATGCCGATACAGATTGTAATCGTGTTTATGCTGCCTCCGGAGGAATGGTTCATGTCCAGATGGATCTTAATGGCAATGGTAGCTGCGCTGACGCTGAACCCCGTGAAAACATACGTTACGAACTCACGGGTCCGACCTCGACCTGCCCCGGCACGACCATTATCCGGCGCAACGGGGACTGTCTGGTAGCCAACGTCAAGACCGCAACAACCGGTAAGCTCTTTACTTATTACGACGTCACGGGTGCCGATCTCGGTGACTCGCCTTCGCCGATGGCGATCAAGCGGATCTGGATCGCGTTTGCGGTTCAAGTTAAGAACCCTGATCCGCGAGTAGGTGGGAATATGACGTCCACACTCTCGACCAGCATTGAACTAAGAAACTAACCAGCCCATGGCGGCCAAGCGAAAACTCATCTATGACAAAACGGGAATGGTCCTGTTTTCCTCGCTTCTTTTTGTGTCGCTTTTGATGGCCGCAGGCATGGGGGCGTGGATTGCGATACAAAATGATTACAGAATTACAACCAACTTGAGACAAGGGACTGCGGTTTTCTATCTCGCCGAGGCTGGAATTGAATGGGCTAAACAGCAAATTAACCAAGCAGCTATTCATCCTCCGAGACCCGCAGATCGGGTACAAAGTTTCTCTTCTGGAACATTCTCCGTTGTGTATCTTTCTTCGACGCCGGTCACGCCGTTGACAGCCAAAATCGTCATTCGGTCGACTGGAGCATCGGGTATTTCTTCGCAAACAGTCCAAGCGCAAGTCACTAAGGTCTATGACCTTGCCGATGGTGCGATCGCACTCCGGGGAGCGGAAACGAGTGTCAGTTTGAGCGGTAGTACATTCTTTATCTCCGGCTTCGACTCCGATCCGGTGAATGGCGCA
>JAMQPH010000658.1 GCA_023717605.1 Pyrinomonadaceae bacterium | reverse complement strand
CACCTATCGGCGAACCTTTGCATCTGAAAGCCCGAATTACAAAAATTGAAGGGCGTAAAGCTTGGGTAAGTTGCACGCTGAGTGCGGTGGGACAAGTGTGCGCGACCGGGGAGGTGTTGGGAATCAGGGTGCAACGCGACTAAATGTCTCGATTCAAGAATTCAAAAGTTCAAATATTTTGGTTGTGCAAATGGTTCACGTTGAACCTTGAACCCGGCATTAAACCTTGAACCCGGAGCCTTGAACTACCCGGGTCGCTAGCTACGCCGTTGACGATCTAGAAAGAAAGCCACGATGGAATACACAACCCTTGGGAAAACCGGACTCAAAGTAAGCGTCGCCGGCCTTGGTTGCGGCGGCCCTAGCCGCCTTGGACTGCGCGACAACGCGGACTCGCAGGAGCGCGCCATCGGAATTGTCCGACAGGCGATCGATTTGGGTATCAACTTTATTGACACGGCGCAGTCCTATGGAACCGAAGAAATTGTCGGTAAGGCAATCGCGGGAATCCCGCGTGATCGGCTCGTTATCTCCACCAAAAAGACTCTCCCGGACGCTGGCCAACCAAGTCCCGAGAACGAAATCAAGAAAGGTTTGGAGCAAAGTCTGAAACACCTCGGCACAGATTGCATCGACGTCTACCATCTGCACGGCGTCGAGCCCAAGGATTATGACTTCGCCAAGAACCGGCTCATGCCGGCGATGCGGCGCTTGCGCGAGCAGGGCAAGATCCGATTTATCGGAGTGACCGAAGGTTTTGTGCAGGACCCTTCGCACCAAATGCTCCAGCAGAGTCTCAACGAGGATTTGTGGGACGTGGTGATGGTGGGCTTCAATCTTTTGAATCCGTCGGCACGCAGGACCGTTTTCTCAACGACTCAGGACAAACATGTGGGCGTACTGAATATGTTTGCCGTGCGTCGCGCGTTGAGTCAACCGGATCGGCTGAAAGCAATCGTCGCAGATCTAATCCAGAAGGGAGCGATTTCTCGCGGCGCCATGAACGCCAAGAATCCTCTCGATTTCATGTTAGGGGAAAGTAGCGCAAAGACGTTGCCCGAAGTTGCCTACCGGTTCTGCCGGCATGAACGTGGTGTCCATGTTGTCCTGACCGGCACCGGCAATCCGGAGCACTTAAAAGCCAACGTCGAGTCGATCTTGAAACTAGCCCTGCCAGAGCCTGTGCTGCAAAAGCTCGAAGCGATCTTCGGTAACTTGGACTATCTCACCGGAAACTGAGAACTCAATTCGACTGTTCGTTTTGGAACAGCTTGGAATACTGTTCCCACGGCGCGGGGGAGACCTGGGCGGTTTTGAGATTCTCTTCGACGTGGGGAAGTTGTTTCATTCCCACGAGTGCCGTGGTAACGCCCGGAGTCGAGCGAACGAACTGCAGCGCTCTCTGGCCGTCCGTCTCCAGAGACTGAAAAGTGTCGTTGATAATGGACGGAAGGTTGCGCGTTAGTTGACCTTGCAGCACCGAAGCGCTGCACATGACGGTGATGCCGAGTGCTTGCGCCACTTCTAACGTCGTCAGTTGTTTTCCCTCGAGCTGTTGGTTGGAGAGAGATAAAGCCTCAGTCATTCCCAGGTTGAGAGGCAGCTGAATGACTTTGAAATGGTGGTTTTTCCCGCCGGCCTTGGAGGCCAGTTCCACCGTGTCGGTGAGAGACAGGTAGTCCTTCTCTGCCGGATCGTTGCGATATCCGTTCCAGGTGGCGGCGCCGTACAGGCGGATTTTGGCCGCCGCCACGGCACTCTCCAGCGCCTCAAAGGCGCGCAGCAATCGATCGCTAAATTCCTCCCGTGCAATCTTCCCGAGTTGCGTTTCAGGATTGTGAACGTAGTAGATGTCAAC
>JAMQPH010000651.1 GCA_023717605.1 Pyrinomonadaceae bacterium | reverse complement strand
TTTGACATTTTTCATTTGTCATCTATGGACAAGGTAGTGACCTGCTTTGAATCTTCACAACAGAAACCCGCAACAGAAATCAATCAATGAAAAGTCCACTCTCAGAAAATGATCGAATGAAAAATGTCAAATGACAAATGGAAAATGATACGGTCGCTACTCGTTCCCGTTCTGACAATGCGGCATGTCTACTGCCCTTGAAGAATCTTCAGCCCCTTGACGCCTTTTAAGTCCAGGCGAAACAGCCCGCCCTTACTCTTCGTTTCATCACCCAGTGCGCCAGTAACGTAGAGTTGATCCATCCGCGGACCGCTGAAAGCGACGTTGCTTGTGGTTAGATTTCCTGCTCCATATCTGCGCAGGAGTTTTCCCGCGGGACTTATTACCTGCACCTGACGCATGCCGTAGTGGGCGACGTAAAGATTACCGGCCGCGTCGAGACATATTCCGTCGGGCTCATTCGCTATCTGCTCAGCCTCTTTCACGGGGAGGTTTGCGAAGACACGCATCTTCCCGATCTTACCGGGCGAGATGATGTCGTAGCTGAGGATGCGGTTGTGTTTGCTCTCCCCGACGAGCAGAGTCCGACCGTTGGGACGCAAGGCGATACCGTTCGGGAACGCGAGCCCTTCTGCTACGAGATGAGTTTTGCCTTTCCCGTCAACGTAGTAAACCGTGCCGATGGGGTTCTCTAAGTTGGAGCCGCCCGGGTCTGTGAAATAGAAACCACCCTTTGGATCAAGCGTCAGGTCATTAGGCGCGCGCAAAGCTTTGCCGTCGTACTCGGAAGCCGCCTTGCCAATGATCTTTCCGGCGGCATCCAGATGGAGGACCGCGTGCTGGCTGCCGTCGCAGACCAAATGAGTGCCGTCAGGAAGAATCTTGTGACCGTTGGGGGCGCCTGTCTTCGCCCACACTTTTGCCTCGCCGTCTGCGTCGATGCGGTAGATGGTTCCGTTGTAGACGTCAGAGATGTAAAGGGCACCGTCACGATCAACGACGACTCCCTCAGTGTAGCCTGGCACCTCCAAAACCTTCACTGCTCTTACATCAGTTTCGGCGGGAAGGCCCACGTTATTGAATGTCGCGGGAATTAAGATGAACGCAAGAATAAGGTTCTTAATCAACAATGTGGTTACTCCCTTTCCATTTGTCATTTCTCATTTTTCATTTCTCATTTTTCATCGAAGGATTTTGTTGATTTTCTTCGTGTTAACTTCGCGTGATTTCGTGGATCGTTCTTCATCTTTCCGCCTAACAAGCGATCCGCGAAATAACACTAATCACCACGAAATGAGATCAGAAAATGACCAAATGAGAAATGACAAATGGAAAATGGAAAATGAGACCTCCTTAACACACTCGGGCTACTGTCCTCTCGCCAGGCTCGCGGTCCGACTCGCCTGTCAGGGAACCATCCGGTCACGCGCCCACTCGAGCAACTCGTGCGCGCGCGCCGCGGACTCGGCCTCTGCGATGACCCGGATCATCGACTCCGTGTTCGAAACCCTCACGTGGACCCAGCCGTCCGGCCATGAAACCTTGATCCCATCGGTCTCGTCGTAGTCGAGACTCTCCTGCTCAAGCTCATCGCGCAACCGTTGTAAGACCGAGTAAATTCGATCGGGCTCGACGGGCATGTTGTGCTTGAGCAAGGTGAAACGCGGCAACGTAGCAGCCAACCCGGACAAGGGCTCACCCGTACGCGCCATGTGCTCGAGAATTAGTCCAACCGCCGCAGCGCTGTCGTGCGTCCACTGCACACGCGGTACGATGACGCCTCCACTGCCCTCACCGCCTACCACGGCCCCGACCTCGATCATTGCCTCAGAAATGAATACCTGCCCGACAGGAGTGCGGATAACGGACGCCCCGTATCGCGCAGCCATGCGCTCGACAGTCATGCTGGTCGAGATGTTCGTGACTACTGGACCAACCTTCTGTCTCAGCTGAATCTCAGCCGCGATAGCTAGCGTCGCCTCTTCAGACAGCATCTCGCCGGTCTCGGTAACGAGCCCCAGCCGTTCCCCATCAGCGTCATGGGCGAAACCGACGTGCGCGCGCCCTGCCAGTACTAAAGCTCGGAGTTGTCCCATCGTCTGCGGACCCGGCTCAGGAGCGTGCGGGAATGGCATCGCCGGATCATCGTTGACCGCCAAGACGTTGCAGCCAAGCGCGTCGAGCCAGCGCGGCGCAAGCAGCGAGCACGAACTGTTGCAGCAGTCTACAGCGACCGTCAGGCGGCGCGCGCGGACGGCCTTGATGTCGAAGGCGCCGGCAAGAATCTCGAGGTGATGCGCGATGGCATCCTGTCGTTCGACTTTGCACCGAATGCTCTTCCAGCTCGCCTTTGCGAATTCGGCCTGATGGAAGATATCGAGCAGTTCATCCGCTTGGGTTGCGTTCAGATAGAGCCCGTCGGCGCGGACGAACTTCAGCGCGTTCCAGGGCTCAGGATTGTGGCCCGCGGTGATTGAAATTCCACCCTCGGCCCGCAGCCACTGGACCGCCAGCTGCAGGCTCGGCGTCGGACAGATGTCCAGGTCGATGACTTCGCACCCTGCGGCGAGCAGACCCGAGATCACGGCGGCGTGGACCATCGGTCCCGACGTTCGGGTATCCCGGCAGACGAGGATGCGCCCGGAGTCGAGGTAAGTGCCCAGGGCTTGCGCGAACGCCACCGCTAGTTCGGGCGTGAAGGTTTGCCCCACTACGCCGCGCACTCCGCTGATGCCGATTTTGAGGGAGTTCACAGTCATCTCTTCAATGGTAAACGCCAGTCCTACGCTGGTTCCGACGCTTCGTTGCTCGCCCGGTTGGCCCGTGGCGACGCGCCAGCCAAACAGGCATTAGCCCCCTGAAGCGCTCTCTATGGGTACCGGTGACCGTCTCTCCAGAGGCGGATGAAAAGCGCAGTACTTTAAGCTGGCATTGTACTTGAGACGACTATTTTTCACGGTGGTTCGGTCTGTCGCCGACACGACAAGCGTCGCGTTTCCAAACGGGCCCAAATGTTCCTGGGCTCAACCGTTCGAATTCTTGACATCGTCTTTTGCGAGCTGTGTCAACGGTCGGTTAGCTTTTACAGATGTTCCTTCGGTAACCTCAAGTATGACACCGTAACTTACGCCGTATCAGCAAGATCATAGGCGAGACTGTATACTCTTCTAACACTATTCGAACCCCATTCTGTTATCCACTTCGTCGAGGAATCACATGACAGCGAGAACCTATCTGCCGCTTATTCTGTCACTGTCCTGCGCAATCGGTGTGTCTGCGCAGTCTGAGGCCCTGAATGGCCCGGCCCCCACTCAGCACAACTTGATGCCGGTACCCCTCTCGGCGCGTTTTGACACCGGAAGACTTCCCGTCAACAAATCCTTCACGGTTGCTGTCAGAGGTCAGGTTGACCCTCGCCTTAAGGCCGGGATTGACCGGGCCCTGCGGCGCATCGAAGGCCGCACGGTATTGGAGCTCGCGCGCGGGTTGGCCGGCGACGGCGCGACTGCGACCCTCGTACTGGAATCCGGAGGGCCGGGGAAAGCAGTGCCTTCGGTCGAGGAAGACGAATCGTACTCGCTTGAAGTGTCGGACAGGCAGGCCGTGCTCAAAGCCCCGACCACCGTCGGCGTTCTGCGTGGGCTCGAAACCCTGCTGCAGCTCCTCGACAGCGATCGCGAAGGCTATTTCGTCCCCGCCGTCCAGATTCAGGATCGCCCACGCTTTCCCTGGCGCGGTCTCATGATTGACGTAGCACGCCACTTTCAACCAATGGATGTTTTGAAGCGCAACCTCGATGCGATGGCCGCAGTCAAGCTCAACGTCTTGCATTGGCACCTGACCGAGGACCAGGGCTTTCGCATTGAAAGCAAAAAATTCCCGCGCCTCCACCAGCTGGGCTCCGATGGCCACTTCTACACGCAGGAGCAGGCGAGAGAGATCGTCACTTACGCTCGCGAACGCGGCATCCGGGTCGTACCTGAATTCGACCTTCCTGGTCACGCAACGAGTTGGCTGGTTGCGCATCCCGAGCTCGGCAGTGCGCCGGGACCGTACACGATTGAGCGCAAGTCCGGAATCTTCGAGCCGGCGCTAGATCCCACGCGCGAGGAAGTCTACAAGTTTCTCGACACGTTTTTCGGCGAGATGGCAGTGCTCTTCCCCGACACTTACTTGCATATCGGTGGCGACGAGAACGAGGGCAAGCAGTGGGACCGCAACCCGAAAATACAAGCCTTCATGAAGACAAAGGGCATTAAAGACAACCACGCACTCCAAACTTACTTCAACAAGCGTTTGCTGCAAATCCTCAAGAAGCACGGAAAGACCATGATGGGCTGGGACGAAATCTTTCAGCCCGATTTGCCGCAGGAGGTCGTGATCCACTCATGGCGCGGGCCTGGAGCACTCGCTGAGGCGGCAAAGAAAGGCTATAAGGGCGTTCTCTCGGCGGGCTATTACATTGATCTGATCTTCCCCACGTCGCAGCACTACGTCGTTGACCCCATCCCGACCGACAGCACCCTCACCGAAGCCGAAGCCGCTCATGTTCTCGGTGGCGAGGCGACGATGTGGAGCGAGTGGGTTAGTCCCGACACAATAGACTCTCGTATCTGGCCGAGGACCGCAGCGATCGCCGAGCGGCTCTGGTCACCGCGTACCGTCACCGACCTGGACGATATGTACCGGCGACTCGCCGTGACGAGCGTGCGGCTCGAAGAAGTCGGACTGACACACGAGAAGAACCAGGCAATGTTGCTCCGGCGGCTGGCCCAGGGCAGAGACATCGGGCCGCTCCAGACGCTGGTCTCCGTGGTCGAGCCGGTCAAGGAATACAGACGCAATCAGCAAAGACCGCAGACCATGCTCAGTCCGCTCACGGGCCTCATCGACGCAACCCGCCCCGACAGCGATGCGGCGCGACGCTTCGCCGCTACGGTTGATGGCCTACTCTCGGACGCTCCGCTTTTCGAGGCCCACTCGCAACAAGTCAGGAACACTCTCACGCAGTGGCGCAACGCCGGCCCGGAATTGGAAGCGATGATCGACAGGTCGCCAGCTCTGCACGAAGCAAGGCCGCTGGCCAAAGATCTGAATGAGTTGGGGACGACTGGACTCGAAGCGTTGTCTTACATTTCCAGGGGAGTGACGCCGGCTCCCGAGTGGCGCACCGCGAGGCTCGCTGCTCTCGACCAGGCCGCCAAACCCAAAGGCGCGCTGGAGTTCCCGGTCATTCCGAGCGTCCGGCAACTAGTAATCGCGGCTTCCGAATTGCACCAGCTCAAACAGATGACCCCAGCCCAATGGAAGACACAGGTTAAGAATCTAGCCGCGCCGCCGAAGCGGACCGGTAATTAGTGCCTTTGAGAACGCAAGTGAGGAAGTGGGCCTACATTTTGCGGCTTTGCCGACCCCAGTGCGGTAAGGCTCTGCCTTACCGTAAGCATCCAAATTAAATTCGAGGCTATGCCTTAGCGAGTCTGGCGCAGGCTTAGCCTTGTAAGACAGGGTGGTCCACGGTAAGGCTAAGCCTTACCGCACTGGTGCAGGCCGCAAAGTGCAAGCCTCCTGCCTGACCTGAATATTACCGAAACCGTTTTTGGGCTTTCACACAGCCCCTGTCACTTCTTGGTTCTAACTTGAGTGGTATACCCTCTCAATGCCAAACTGCATCACCAGCCTTTTGCCGACACTTTAAAACCTCGGAGGACTTATGAAATTTCTTCTAGTCATTCTCCTGTCCACGGTTAGCGTCGCGGCGCAAGACTTGCCGTCGCGTTGGGACGAACTAACAGCCAGCGACTGGCCCAAGGCTCAGGAGAAGGCTGCTTACACATGCATACTTCCTATTGGCATTCTTGAAAAGCACGGACCGCACTTGCCCATGGGCTCTGACTTGATTCACGTACGCGAGTTGGCTGCGCGCGCCGCCAGGCAAGAGTATGCTGTCGTCTTTCCCGATTTTTTCTACGGCCAGATTTTCGAAGCCAAGCACCAGCCAGGTACTTTCGCGCTGCCTTCCCGCGTAGTTTGGGATCTGCTCGACGCTACTGTCGAAGAGATTGGTCGCAACGGCTTCAAGAAGATCGTGATAGTCAATGGTCACGGTGGAAACCCGGAACTGCTGCGCTTCTTCATCCAGTCGCAGCTCGAACGGCGTCGTGACTATGTCGTCTACTTCTTCGATCCTTACACTGACCCGGAGTTCGAGCGGAGAGTGGCAGCGCTCCGAAAATCCGACCCCGCGATTGACATGCACGCGGGTGAGAACGAAACGTCGTTGCTGCTGCACCTGCGCCCCGACCTCGTGCAAATGGGGCGGGCCGCGAACGAGTCCGGGGCAGACCAGAATCGGTTGTCACTGCCCGGCCTCTACAGTGCCATCTGGTGGTACGCACGCTTTCCGAATCACTACGCCGGCGAGGGCGCGAAGGCTACAAAGGAACTGGGGTGGGCGATTACGGATTATCGCCTCGGCGCGCTGGTTAAAGCGCTACGCGTTGTTAAAGCAGACGACAAGACGCCGG